>JAESST010000200.1 GCA_016763995.1 Flavobacteriales bacterium
TCTACATTCTGAATTCTTAAGAAGAACTGAGCTCAAGTTAATAGTTTTCAAGACGCCTAAATTCGCTCTTATTCTTAATTCCTTACTCTAAAATTAGTAATTGATAATTAGCAACTAAATATCTTCAGATTTATAATTAGACATTAGTAATTAGACCTTATTAAAGTGTCTTCGCCTTATTCCAGTATTCGTCCATTTCCTCTAAATTCATTTCACCCATTACTTTGCCGTCTTTTTTCGACTCTGTTTCTAGGTATTGAAAGCGCTTAATGAATTTTTTATTGGTTCGCTCCAATGCATCCTCCGGGTTTACGCCTATGAAACGTGCGTAATTAATCAAAGAAAATAATACATCACCAAATTCAGCTTCTACTTTAGTTTGTTGTTCTGCTTTTTCTGCTTCGGTCAATGCTTTTGGAAGGGCTTTCACCTCAACATTCAACTCTTCAATTTCTTCCTTTACTTTTTCAAAAACCTGAGTAGGCTCATCCCAATCAAAACCCACTCCCCTAGCCTTATCTTGAATACGAATTGCTTTCACCAAGGCAGGTAAAGATTTAGGAACACCTTCTAACACGGACTTATCTCCTTTCCCCTCTTTCAATTTAATTTTCTCCCAATTCGCCATCACCTCTTTTTCATCCTTTACAATTACATCTCCGTAAATATGTGGGTGGCGATGAATCAATTTTTCGCAAATTCCATTCAAGACCTCAGCCATTCCAAAAGCCTTCTTTTCTTCTCCAATTTTAGAATAAAATACCAGATGCAACATCACATCTCCCAACTCCTTCCGAATTTCTTCTAAGTCCCCTTCTATAATTGCATCTGAAAGCTCATAGGTTTCTTCTATCGTCAGGTAGCGAAGCGTTTCCATCGTTTGCTTCATATCCCAAGGACACTTTGCTCTTAACTCATCCATGATGTTTAGCAAACGCTCAAATGCTTTCAGTTTTTCTTCCATTCTTTTTTTTTCAAAAATAGGGCGATTTTATAAGATGGATTTCGATTTTATAATGAATATTTTTGCCAGATGCTGAGAAAGCTATTCCTTTCCATTTTTGTATGCTCTACTTTGGTGCTAAATGCTCAAAAAGATTCTACCCGTCAGTATAATATTGGGTTTAATACCGGTTATGGCTTTGTCCTTCCCCATTCTCCTGTCATTAACTTTTTAGCCAATCGACATATTTCGCAAAACGAAATTTATATAGAACAACAAAGCTTTGGGAAGAAAGCATGGCAGAACAGGTATTCTTTACCAAGTATTGGAATCTTGATTTCCAAATTTGACCTGAAAAATAAAAAGCACATTGGCCAGACCTATACCTTTTCTCCATATCTCAAATTCAGACTAACAAAAGGAAACAGATTCAATCTCCAATTTAGGCCATCCATTGGTTTGGGCTATATTGAAAAGCCTTTTGAGGAAGACAATAATTTCAAGAATTCCGCCATTGGAAGTTATATCAATATGTTTATTTCTATTTCTATTAATGGAAATTTAAAATTGCATAAATATTTAAGTTTAAACGCTGCATTAAACCTATCTCACCTTAGCAACACCGGCTTTAAAACTCCAAATCTTGGATTTAATATGCTTAGTGCAAGTACTGGAATAAAGTATAGCATAGGAAGAACAAATGCTATTAGAAGATTCGCTGAAGAAAAGTTAGAAGCACAAAAGGCCTATTGGCAGATTAATACCAGCGTTGGATTGAATGAAATTAATCCTCCGAATGGGAAAAAGTATCTGGCTAAAGCCTTATTCCTCTCTAGAGAGAGAAAACTAAACCATAAAAGCACGATTGGTGCTGGTATTGATATCTTCTATAATCCTGCACAAAGAGCCTTATTAAGACAAGATTCAACTTTTATTGGAAAAGGTGACAATGTGCAAATTGCACTTTCTGTATCGCATATTTTGCACTTCGGTCGCTTAAGTTTTACAGGACAAATAAGCTATTACCTCAAAACTGAAAACAAGGAATTAGGAAATATTTATCATGTATTTGGTGGGAGATGGGCGATTAACGAACGGTATAACATTCTCTTCTTAGGTAAAACGCATATTGACAAGGCTGAATATGTTATGATTGGATTTGGGTTAAAATTAGGACATGAAAAATAAGACGCTCTTTGTTTTACTACTCTTTCTCAGTTTTTCTTCTTGTAAAAAGGAGAACATGGGAGATTGTTTTAAATCTACCGGAAAGCTAGAAGAACAAATCAGAGCAATTGAGAACTTCAGAGGCATCGAACTTCATGATCGAATTGACCTTTTTGTAACTTATGCTCCCGAGACTAGTTTACAGGTAAAGGCCGGTAAGAACCTTCAAGATTTAATCGTTACAGAGGTGAAAGATGGAATCCTATACATTGAAAACACGAACAAATGCAATTGGGTAAGAAGCTACAAACCGAGGATTGAAGTACACTTAAGCACTCCGAATTTAAAAGCATTAACTTATTATGGTTCAGGAAATGTGAATTTTGTAAACACATTTGTAACAGATGTATTGTTTGTTGAGTTGTGGGAAGCGAGTGGAGAGCTGAACTTAAAAGTAGAAGCCAATATACTAGAACTAAAATCAAATACAGGAACAGCTACGATTCGTTGCGAAGGAACAGCCAATGAATTTGTCTCTTTTATGGGAGCAAATGGATTTATTGATTCAGAAAATACGGTTTGCCAAAAAGTGTTAGCCGTGAATGAAAATACTGGCTACTTGAAAGTAAATGCGGTGAATCAACTAAAGGCAGACATAAAAGCAGCTGGAGACATCCTTTATGTTGGAAATCCAACGATTGAGCTAAACGACCTTGGAAAAGGAGAATTGATTGATAATAACTAATTCGATAATTATTAATCTTAGAACAAGGAATCACTTGGGGTTCTTCGATACATTAAAATGGGCATCTCGATACAATTCCGACTACGTCGGATTCACTCGAAGACCATTTTGTCACTCGGCGACCAATTTATTTCAAGACGTCAAAATCATTCGTAATTAAAGAAAGTCTTACCTTTGCACAAAGCTTAACAACATGAAAGTTATCTTACTTAGCATTGCCTTATTAGCGATCGGATTTGCAGGAATTGCAGTAAAAATTTTATTGAAAAAAGATGGAAAATTTGCTGGTACTTGTGCTAGTAATAATCCATTGTTAAATGAAGAGGGCAAACCTTGTGGCTTTTGTGGTGCAAAGCCAGATGAAATGTGTCAAAAAGAGGCTTAATCTTCCAATAAATTCGCTTTCATATTTTCTGTTGTGAAGCTCTCATAAGTCCCATCTTCCTTTGCTAAAATCAGGTGGGCTTTAATTTCAGGATGTTGCTTTAAATATGCAATTGACTTCTCTCCTCCCATCACCATAAAGCTAGTTGCTAAAGCATCAGCCATTCCACAATCAGAAGTAATCACTGTAGCGCTCAATAAATTATTTTCAGCCGGATAACCTGTCTTTGGGTTCAGTGTATGAGAATAACGCTTTCCATCTATTTCATAAAATTTTCGATAGTTTCCTGATGTTGCCATAGCAGAATTCTTTAGGCTCACACGTTGCGCCAATTTACGTTCCAAGTTTTCTCCTTCAGGCTGATCGATACCAATGATCCACCAATCTCCATACTTGTTCTTCCCTTTTACTTTTAACTCTCCCCCTAACTCCACATAATACTGTTGGATACCTTTTTGATCTAAGAGCTGTGCCATGATATCAACCGAATACCCTTGTGCAACTGCATTGAAATTGATTCTAGCCTGATCGTTCTTTCTCCACAACTTATGTTCTAGTTGCTCAAATTGTGCAAAGCCACTATTAGCTAGTAACTCTCGAACCAGCAGAGAATCCATTTTTTGTGGGTTGGCATAATCGAAGCCCCAAGCCTTAATCAATGGCCCGATAGTAGGGTCAAAGGCTCCTTCTGTAGCCAGGTTTACTTTTTGAGACATGATGTACACCTCTTGAAACAATTGATCCATTTCAATGGTATCTCCTTCATTTAATCTAGAAATATCTGAACTGGGGAGATAAGTAGACATGCTTTGATCTACTGCTTGTAACAAGGAGTCGACCTCCTCCTTAATCCCATTGTATTCCTCTGCTATGTATTTAATGGTATAGGTAGTTCCCTGCGCTTCTCCTTGAACAATAACTTCGCTTACTGATTCTTTTACTGCTGGTGTTTGACAAGAGATTAAAATGGCTGTGATCCCTACAAAAAGTATTTTTTTCATTCTTCTTTTTTATTTACAACATCCCAGGTATGATCGCCCATTAACCGTGCTGTAGCTAAGTAACTATTATACTTGCAGCCTCTAGCCCATTCATTTGGACCAATCATCGAAAGCACTTTGATTCCATCATCTTTTTCATATAAATGATAAGTATGTCCTGTAATTGGTTTGAAGCCCATTTCCGAACCGTAAATATCTTCAGAAATTGTCACTCTTTCTTTTAAGGAATTCGCCTGACTAATCAACAGTTCCATTTGATCATAGATCTGCTTCATCTGTACATTAGTTTGTTCCACCATTGCGGACATTGCTGTTGTTTTAATTCGATCCTTATCCTCAGGAAAAATAATAGCACTTCCTACCGTATGCGCATAAGGTAAATTTTGAGGATTATCAGTAATCTTATCCTCATCAATAAGTATTCGTTTCTCGTAATCAACTTGTACTTTCTCCTTCTTCTCAGCCATTATTTTTGATTTTCTTCTCTAGTAAACACAGGAGTCTCTGTTTTGCTTAAGTCTTTATTAAA
>JAESST010000201.1 GCA_016763995.1 Flavobacteriales bacterium
AATGAAGGGTATAAACAATATTGGGGTGTTTTCTCAGCAAAACACATTGATTATGCTACTCAGTATTTTCTAGAGCACATCAAGTTAAACCCAACTGACAATTCTATTTTAGATTTAGCATCAGGAAATGGAGTAATAGGCAATGAAATTTAAAGAAATCACCGAAGGCTAAAATTCATTTAATGGATGACTCTTATCTCGCAGTTGAATCAGCCAAATTGAATGTACAAGGAGAAAACATACAGCATCATTTCAATAATAATTTATCAGATTTTGAAGATGAAACTTTCGATTTAATTATAACAAATCCTCCTTTTCATTTCGAATATGAGATAAATATTAAAATTCCGCTTCAGCTTTTTAAAGAATGTTTTAGATGTCTAAAATTGAATGGGAATTTGCAAATAGTTGCCAACAAACACTTAAACTATCTAACACATTTAAAATCTATATTTCCAACTGTTCAAATCTTAGCACAAAATGATAATTTTGTTATTTATAAATGCGCAAAATCTAGAGAGGATTAATACCATAACTTACTGATAAGTATATATTTAACAAAAAAATGAATGATTAAAAAAGCATTACTTTCAATCGCAAGTATATTTTTAATTTTTCAATCGATTGAGATATTGCGTTATATTGATGATTTAGAAATTAATAATTGGGGCTTGATAATTTTTATTGCTTGGATTCTCAACATGTTTATTACAGGAATTTTTGCTCTTTCGGGTTTTGCTTTCCCAACACAAAAACTGCTACCCAATTCATATTACAGAATATCTCATCCAAAAAGCTTAAAAAAAACATATAAAGCTTTAAGGATTAATTTATTTAGACAAGCGCTATTAGCTACTCTGTGGAAAAGTCAAAAACAAAGAAAAAAATATTTTAATGGTACAATAAATGGTATTTCTAACTTGGTAGAACAATCAATAAAATCTGAGTTTGGGCATTTAATTCCATTTATTATCATCTTTTTTGTGAGCATTTACTTAATTGTTACTGGACTAACTAAATTAGGGGCTCTTACCCTGTTGATAAATTTTATTGGCAATCTGTACCCTATCATTCTGCAAAGACACCACCGAATGAGAATTCAGATCTTAAGAAAAAGGCAGCCAGCAATGGGAAAAAAGTAATTGAATTTAAATCAATTAATGATCACTTGAAACAGACTCTTAGATAACAAGCTTCATCAATTGGAAGTCTTTATCATGATTTAGCTCTTTTATTCATACTACATCAAGCTTTTCGCTAAAAATGCCCCGTTAAATTCACAAAACAATAGCCAACCAGAGCTTAAGCATGACCATAAAATTTACCATAACAGGCAATTGAAGTGTTATAACTACGTTTCATGTATAACCCTTTTACCCAACATGAAGAACTAAACAAATGAATCCTTTACTATTATTTGAAAAGTGGTTTTCAGAAGAAAAGAAGCTTAACAAATTAAAATTACCAGCCGCATGCTGCTTATCTACTAATGGCTTAGATGCCTATCCAAACTCTAGATTTGTTTCTTTAAAAGAGATTGCAAATGAATCTTTCGTAATTACAGGTCCATTGAATTCGAGAAAAGGCAGAGAAATTGAAAATAGCTCAAAAGCTGCGCTATCATTCTGGTGGCCATCAACAGAAAGACAAGTTAGAATACAAGGAGATGTGTCAAAAATTTCAAACTCCGATGCTAAAATTTACTTCAAACAGAGAAATAGAGATTCAAAAATTGTATCTGCCATTTTTGAGCAAGGGAAGGAAATTCAAAGTATAGCACATTTGCAAAAACACTTTGAGCAACAAAAAAGAGAATATGACCTTGAAGAAATCAAGTGTCCTAAAAATTGGAGTGGCATTCATATTAAACCTATTAGAATAGAATTTATGGAGTTTAAAAAAAGCAGACTTCATGAAAGAAAACTATATGAACAGATTAATAATGAATGGGAAATAACAATACTTCAACCTTAAGTTCTTTCTATGTATAAAAAAATTGCATACGTAACCGACATCCATTTAGATGAAAAATTCCCAAAAGGTCTGAGAATTGACGCTCGAAAAAATTGGAAAATAATACTCAATGACATTTCTTCAAGAGGTATCGATGAAATTGTATTTGGGGGAGATATTGGCGAAAAAACAGCAAATAGCTGGTTTTTTAAATCTTTGCAGAACTATACTCTTAGCATCACTTTAGGAAATCACGATTATTATAAGGAAGTGATAAAACACTACAATACTGGAGTAGTTGAAAACCAGACTGAATTATACTACAGTCAAGAGAATGCTTATTATAAATATCTATTCCTAGACTCAAGCTCTGGGTCGATAAGTCAAGAACAATTTAGTTGGTTTAAAAAGGGACTACTAACTACAAAAAAATAATTCTCTTTATCCATCATCCTATTTTATCTGTTGACGCCGAAGTAGATAAACAATTTGCACTAAAAGAGCAAGATAAAATAAAAACTGAATTATTTAATTTTAAAAATGATGTTATTATTTTCTGTGGACATTATCATTTCAAAGATGAAAAAAATTGTGCTAATATTCAACAGTATATTACCCCTGCAAGCTCTTACCAAGTAGAAAAGATAAGCAACGAAATCAAAGTTCACGACAATATATTTGGATATAGAATCATAGAATTGAATGAAAAGGAACTGGACACAAACCTAATTATGTTTACATAGATGTTTGGAATTGAATCAAAAACCTATAGAATTATTCTTTAAGGATACAGACAAGTCAAACTATGTAGCTTACTTTGATTGGGCAAGAAAAGGATCTTAAATCATTATTAATAATGCTATTAGAGACAAAAAAGTAATTAATAAAAAAAGCTCTGATGAAAAATTTATTTGAATTCGAGAGTATATTAAAATGCTTGCCAAAAACACTAGCGTAATTAGAGCCACACTCCAGCAGCTGGGAATCAAAGAACATGATAGAATTGCAATATCGCTTGTAAAATAATTACGATACGCAATAAAACATATGATGCTTGATCCCTTAACAGTAATCGGCAAATTGCATCCAACAAAATCTAAGCCCAACTTCAAAAGTCATTCAAAACATTATATAGAAATGTTTTGGTTACTTTTCGTAGCCTAAACAGTATTCATACTAGTAAGAATCCTCTAAATAGAATTGATTCAATAATCGAAATAAATATGCTTACAAAAGTTATTGTTCTCGGAATTTATGTTGCTATCCTCTTTCTAATCGGCATTATTGCCTCACGGAGAGTGAAAAGCATGAGCGATTATTACTTAGGTGGTAAAAAAATGGGCTTTTGGGCAGTTGCTTTTTCTGCTAGAGCTACTGGAGAGTCTGGTTGGCTATTAATTGGTCTAACAGGAATGGGTGCAATGGCAGGTTATTCCGGCTATTGGGTTGTAATTGGAGAATTGCTTGGGGTATATGTATCATGGCAGTTTATGGCCAAACGTTTTAAAAGGCGATCCGACAATTATAAATCGATCACAATACCAGACTATCTTCAAAGCCATTTTAAATCAGCGTCAAATAACCTCAGAATTATTTCAGCCTCAGTGTTGGTTGTTTTTGTTGTCATCTATGTTGCATCGCAGATGGATGTAACCGGAATTGCCTTTGAGTCAATGCTAAATATTGACTATCGGATAGGTGCTTTGATTGGCTTTTTTATTGTTTTGGCCTATATTTTTATTGGAGGATTTGTTGCGGCCGTATGGTCAGATATGTTCCAAGGAATTTTAATGTTTTTCGGTTTGGTACTGCTTCCAATTGTTGTATGGTTCTCCATGGACCACGGAGCCGGAATCACAGAAGGATTAAATGCCATTGATCCTACACTAACCCAAATCATGGGGAGAAGCGATGATGCTTGGATGAACCTATTTACGATTCTCGGTTTTTCAATGATTGGATTAGGCTTTTTAGGATCTCCTCAAGTTTATGTGCGTTTCATGTCAATTGAAAGTGAGAAAGAGATTGATAAAGGAAAATGGGTTGCACTTCTTTTCACTCTGCTAACCGATGCTGCAGCTGTAACAATTGGTATTCTAGCTCGTATTTATTTTACAAAAGAAGGACAAGATCCTGAAGCAATATTAGGGAATGGTGGAGAAAATGTTTTAAGCATGGTCACCCATGAATTTTTACCAACAATTCTAGTTGCCATCTTTATTGCCATTGTCCTTTCAGCAATTATGTCAACCATTGATTCATTGCTCATTCTTGCTTCAAGTGCCATTACAAGAGATTTTTATCAGAAAATATTCAGACCAGATTTAAAAGATGAAGACCTAACTAAGTTCTCAAGGCTAGTCACTGTTGCAATGGCTGTGGTAGCACTAGGCATTGCTATTCTTTTATACAATTTATACCCTGATAGGCAAGTTTTCTGGATAATGATTTTCGGGTGGTCAGGAATTGCGGCCACTTTCTGCCCCGTTATTATATTAAGCCTTTTTTGGAAGGGATACTCGGAAATGGGTGCAATTGCATCTATGATCACCGGATTTCTATCCGTCATCCTGTTTAAGTTTGTCTTACAAAATTTAGAAGGCATAGGAGAATATTTAACTGCTCTCGATGTACTCGCCCCTTTTTTCCTAATTGCAATGATCTTCGGATGGATTTTTTCGAAAATTTATCCCCCAAAACATCAAGAAATAAATGAGTAGAACACTTTATGATGATATTGGGGAACAATTTGTTAATCAATATGCAATAAGCATTGGCCAAATGTTTGGAAAGCCTTGCCTCAAAATAAACAACAAGGCCTTTGCAGTTTTTTTTAAAGATGAAATGGTATTTAAGCTTGGTCAACGAGAAATTGACCTTTTGAAAACCCATTACTCCAATTCGGTGAATTGGGACCCCTCAGGAAAAAACCGTCCCATGAAAGACTGGTTACAAATTTCTATAACTGATAGTAATGATTGGACAAAACTTGCAAAGCAAGCACTTCATTATGTCGAAGGAATTAACTAAAAAACAGGATCAATCATTAATTGCTAAAGATGAACTAACTGTTCTCATTAATAACCATGGAATTTATACATGGGAAGGCTTAATTCAATTTGTTAGACACTTACCTTACGGAAGAAATGCAAATCGAAAAGATTTGAAACTAGTATCTTTTGAGAAGAAAGGTAACTGCAGTTCAAAGCACGCACTGTTAAAAAGGGTCGCAGATGCCAATAACATTGCAGATGTCCAATTAATACTAGGAATCTATAAAATGAATCATCTCAATACGCCAAATATTGGAAATGTCTTAATTGAAAAATCAATTGATTTTATTCCAGAGGCACATTGTTACTTAAAAATTAATGGAGAAAGAACAGACATTACAAGCCATCAAAGTAACTTTAAAAATTTACAAAAGGATATTGTTCAGGAACTCGAAATCCAAGCTGAACAAGTTGCAGAGTTTAAAGTTAATTACCATAAAGATTTTTTAAGAAAATGGATTTTAGAAAACAAAATGCAAATAGGCTTTGACGAAATATGGCAGATCAGAGAAAAGTGTATTTCTAATCTAACCCTAGCCAGTAAATAAATGACTCCATTTAATTTAGAATTTGATCCAGCAAAAACTTACATCTGAATGATTGAACAGTTCATTATTATGGTAAACTAGTAAAGCAAGTGTAGAACAAAAAAACAGCTAATACTTTTAACTCCTGTTTACTCAACTTATATCATAATAGCAACGAAGGCATGGCTTAGCACAGCAATGGAGAAGAGCAATTAAAGAAACAGTGACTTTATTATTAAGCTGAGCTCGGTTCTGCTTAATAATTCAGCTTATTAGATCATAGAAGCTTACTTCTAATGAAGATGAAACACTATCACATAGCTTGGCATCGGCTCCTGCCAACTAAAACCATACATACACCTAGAATCAACTTCAGCCTTCGGACCATAGAAGAATCTACTTGATAAAGACTCTGATTAATTCCCAACTTACTGATAAGAAGTAATCCAAAAGGGATAATTTAGACTTGTATTAATTTTCCAATCCCATCATTAATAAAGTCAAGAATGAATATGGCACTCAGGCATCTCATAGAAGCAGAAGAAAAGGCTGCAAGCCTATTTTTAGAAATTGAAAGTAGAGGCTTGATAAAACCAGGCAAATCTGAAAAGAGCTTAAACAAAGAGATATTCGCCTTGGCCTCTGAACTTTATGGCATTAAAAAGTATTGGCATAAGAGAATCATACGTGCAGGAAAAAACACGCTTCACCCCTACTATGAAAATCCTGAAAATTTAATCATCCAAGATGATGATATCTTATTCATTGATTTCGGACCCATATTTGAAGAGCGGGAAGCAGATTTCGGAAGAACCTATGTTATAGGAAATGACCCGTTAAAACATCGTTTAAAAAACGATTTAGAAACAGCTTGGGATGAATGTGAATCATACTTTTATTCAAAGGAAGAAATAACAGGTTCAGAACTATATGATCATGCTATTTCTATAGCAGACAAATTTGGTTGGGAATTCGGAGGCGAAATAGCGGGACATCTCATTGGTCATTTTCCACATGATAAATTAGAAAAGGAGGACAAAAGCAATTACATTCATAAAGATAACCATATCAGCATGTCGGAACTAGATAAAACGGGAAATCAACGACATTGGATTCTTGAGATTCATTTTGTTGATCGTGAAAAAGAGATTGGAGGCTTTTTTGAACAATTATTGACGTAAAAATCAAATTTCGCCCTTATTTATAAAATCAAAAAACTTGCGTTTAAAAAGTTACACATGCACATAGACGAGATTATCAAAAATCGAAAAACCCAGAAAGTTTTAGCTAATAAGGTCTGGCCCGTTTCTTCAAATCAAAAACCCATTGATCAAACGATTAATGAGCTATTGGAGTTAGCCGCCTCTGCTCCCTATCATAGAAAAAGTCACAAAAAATACGGTAAAAACAATCAACTTAACTCTTGTTTGCCTTGGAGATGTTATACATTAGATACAGAGAATTGTCGCCTTTTGTTTAACTACATTGAAAAACAAAACATAAAAGCAGGAAAAGTCAGTAATATGCTAGCTGCGGCAGATGGACTAATGTTAATGACCTGGTTACCCGAACCCTTAACAACGAATGTAAAAAAACAGGACAAAACCTCTGAACCTGTTCCTTTTGAAGGTAATATTAAGAACATGGAACATATAGCCGCCAGCTCGGCAGCTATTCAAAACATACTAATTGGAGCAACAGCTAGGAATTTGCCTAATTACTGGTCATCAGGAGGACAGTTAAGAAATGTTACTTTAAGAAAATTTTTAGGTATTCCTATGAAAGAAATTCTATTAGGTGCATTGTTTATTTTTCCTGAAGATTCGGAGCAAAAAGGAGCAATAATAAAATCGGGATCACTCAGACATCAAGGTAAAGAGCTTGATTCTTGGGTAAAGAGAGTAGATATCTCTTTACTTTAGTTTCACAATATCGGTTAAAAGCTATTTAACTCTACTGCTGTTATTTTGTTATCACTTTTCATCTACTCAACAGCAAGCTCTGTAAATAAAATAGTTGGGGAAGAGTATTTTAGCCTGTAAGCTAATTTAGTAAAAATAGCTTTACTCTATTAAAAATAAGACTATTAAATAAATATAGATTTACAATATCACTGAAAAACTAGTATACAATAAACCTGTCCAAATTGCGGATGGAATTTCAGCTAATATGGAGACCTTTTCTCCTGAAATTTATTTTGAGACCAAACGAGGGTAAAGAACAAAGAAATTTATTGTTGAATAAGCTATTCTAACCGCACTCTTTGCAAGGAATTCCTAGCTTTTTCACGCTCAATAGCTCTACCTTTTCGGCATTCTCGCATACTTCCCAAATCAGAATGTAATCCTCTTCTCGATAATTACTTTCTAAACGGTAAACAGGGCAGGGCTTTTTTCGAACATTACTTTCCGAAAAATTTACATCCGCAACATTGTGAATCATTCTCCACTCTTCTTTTGGAATCTGATAACAATTCAATTGACATAACGCTCTATCTGAAAGAGTCACAGCAGAACTGTCAATAGTAGTTAGGACTCTTCCTTGAGGGGTCCATCCGCCTAAATCTCTATCCTTAAAGAAAACATAAACCATTAACAAACCTAAGCCTACTCCAATTAAATACGTTCTTAATCTTTTCCAAAATGTCATGCTACAAAAGTAAGCCAAAAGATAAACTCAACAACACTATAATTCATTCATCTTTCCCCAATAATATTCATGATCAAATTTAAGAATAGGAGCATATATTCTTCTAGAAAAAGAGGCAAGC
>JAESST010000202.1 GCA_016763995.1 Flavobacteriales bacterium
ACAAGGCCATCAAAAAATGATGGTCACCTTCATATCCCAGTGCGAGAAAAAAGCACTCAACAAAACCCGCCGAGTGCTAGACGCCTTCGCCAACCGAATTGGCGACAACGCCTGGCAAACGGTCATTACTAATGAAGGCCTACTGTCGGTTAAAAAATTGTTACGTAAAACAGCGAGTAAAAATACCGCGGTGAGTTGTCATTGGATTCGGAGCCGGTCGCGCTCAGAATTGGTTTGGGTGGTGGGTAAACGGAGTAAGTTTAATAGTGATGGCATTGTGCCGGTGAATAATACGAGTAAGAGCATCGAAATCTTCTTAGAAAAAGATCAATGGAAAACGATAGTAGTTATAAAATATGCATCTGCAATAGCTGGGCTATTTCATGATTTTGGAAAAGCTAACGTATTGTTCCAAGAAAAACTAAAAGGGATGACAGCATCAAAAGGCGAGCCTTACCGTCATGAATGGATTTCATTAAGATTGTTTCAAAGTTTCACAGAAAATAAACCCGATATTCAGTGGTTACAAGAATTAACAGAAATAGAAAAAAACAGTATTGCAAGCTGTTTTCGAGATGGCTTAGATAGAAGCGAAGATTTTAATCACCCTATAAATAAACTTTCTTCTTTTGCACAGTTAGTAGCATGGTTGATTCTAACGCATCATAAACTTCCATTGGTTCCAACATGGAAAGACACTGTTAATTTAGCACCTTCTTTTGATAACACTAAGACATGGCTTAGTGATTTTGAGCCCATATGGAATTCTTATCAGTGTAAAGACGCAGACAAAATGTGCCTATTGGCCAAAAACTGGGACTTTGAAAACAAACTCCCAGTGCTAAGCATGAAATGGCGGTCACATGCATGTGCCATCACCTCTGAAGCGTTAACGAAATTAAGACCCATTCTTCAACAGCAAACAAATTGGTTACATGAACAGCTTTTTACCACCCATCTTGCTCGGCTTAGTTTAATGCTTGCTGACCACTATTATTCATCACAAGAACCAACAGAAGAATGGCAAAGTGCTACTTATAACGTTATTGCTAATACTGATAGAAAAACTAGAGCACAAAAACAACAGTTAGATGAGCATTTAATTGGGGTAGCTTATAGCGCAAAAGGTATTGTAAAAGCTTTACCAAAGTTAAAAAGTGAGCTTCCCTCTTTGGGTGAAAATAGTTTTTTAAAAAATAATGTTGAAAAAGAATTTAAAGAAAACTTTGGTTGGCAAAATAAAGCAAGAAAATTAAGCGAAGTAATAGCAAAGGATGCTGTAAAACAAGGTTTTTTTGGTATTAACATAGCATCCACAGGAAAGGGTAAGACCTTGGCTAATGCAAAAATAATGTACGCATTAGGAAATGAAACAGGGGCGGTTAGATTCAGTGTCGCGTTGGGGCTAAGAACGCTAACCTTGCAAACAGGTAAAGAATTTCGCAAAAAACTGGAATTAAACGATCAGCAACTAGCCATTGCTGTAGGAGGAGTTTCCGTTAAACAGTTATTTGAAAACCGACAACAAACAACCAAACAGTTAGAGCAAGAAGAGTCCACAGGAAGCGCATCACAAAATGAAATAATAGATGCTGATCTTCACATGGATTATGCCGCTGATATTCAAGAACACAGTTTAAGTACTTGGACAAAACAAGAAAAACGCTTAGATCAACTCATACAGGCGCCAATACTAGTCAGCACCATAGATCATTTAATATCAGCAACAGAAGGTACAAAAGGGGGTAGGCAGATAGCGCCTATGCTGCGATTATTAACGTCAGATTTAGTTCTTGATGAGCCTGACGATTTTGGCTTGGATGACTTACCTGCGCTATGTCGGTTAGTACATTGGGCTGCCATGTTAGGCAGCAAAGTATTGCTTTCTACTGCCACTATGCCACCAGCAATGGCTAATGCTTTATTTCAATCTTATCAAGCGGGTTGGGCTGAATATGCTAAAGCGAATATCGAGCAGTGGAATGGCGAAATACTTTGTGCTTGGTTTGATGAGTGGGAAAGTAAAAGTGAATTGTGTAAGCATGTTGATGACACTAAAACTTTTCAACCTGCACATGAAAACTTTATAAAAAAACGCATCAAAAACCTCAAAGAAAAAATCACAGCAAAGCAATTAGGAAGTATTGCTGAAGTTGAGAATAATGAGTCAACCGTTGCAAAATCAATGGCAATAGCAATACAGACCAATATTGTTAATCTACATAAAATTCATTGCGTTAATAATGAGGAGAATGAAAGTGGTAAGTCGATTTCTATTGGGCTTGTACGTATGGCAAATATTAATCCTCTAGCAGCGGTAGCCAAAGAGTTGATGGCATTAACATTACCCGATGATATCTGCGTTCATTATTGTATTTATCATAGTCGCTACCCACTTGCAATACGCTCGCATATTGAAAATAATTTAGATGATATTTTAAATCGACAAAAGCCAGATGAAGCATGGGAAATACTAAGCAAAACAGTAAATTCTCATAGCCAAAATCATCATGCTTTTGTCGTTTTAGCATCGCCAGTCGCAGAAGTGGGACGAGACCATGATTATGACTGGGCAATTATTGAACCCAGCTCCATGCGTTCAATAATTCAAATTGCAGGGCGCGTATTAAGACATAGAGCGATAACGCCAACATCCGCGAATATTGTATTGCTAAACAAAAATTATAAAGCTTTATCAGGAAAACCAACTTGCTTTAATAGACCGGGTTTTGAATCGGATAAATTAAAGCTTAATAATCATGAGTTAAATAAAATTCTGATAGAAGAGCAATATCATAAAATAGACGCCATACAGCGCATTAAAATACCTGATGGAATAAAAACGAAAGGCGGAAAATATTTAAACTTAAATGAGCTAGAGCATAAAGCTTTAACAACACAATTATTTTGTGGTAAAAAACCAGCAAAGGTGTGGTGGCAAGAGCAACCTCATTGGTGTGGTGAAGTCCAGCGCCAACAAAAATTCAGGCAATGCAAGTTAGACAATGCTTTTTATTTATTCTTGCAAGATGATTATTCCAATATCGAGTGGAAATGGCTTAATGAGGATGTTTACCCCTCAGAACTTGGCGACAATAATAGCCTTGTTCGTATTGTCGAACAAACTGATAACGACATAACACAAGCAGCAGGCAATCATTTTTGGTTTGATTTAAGAGCCAAAACTATTTATGAACAGCTTATTGACGAGTTTAGGAAGAATGGTGCTGAATACGATTTAACTGAAATTAGCCGGCGTTTTGGTGAGGTTCGCTTAATTGAATTTAATAGTACTCAGCAAGCAGAATATAACTATCACCCTTGTTTAGGGGTTTATCAAGATATAGGAAATCGATAATGGTTGATGAAAAAAAAGGGTTTGAGACGTGGAAAGAGGTTGTCGTTGATTTTCTTTCACAAAGAGAAAATCGAAAAGTGGTTGACCTGTTATCTAAAAAAGATTCGAAGAAGAGTGACAGTGATGAAAAACAAGCAGTTCTTATTCAATTAAAATCAGCCCTTAGTTCGGACGATTGTGTTGATCAGGAATTGATGAATGTAGTAATCAATCAAAAGAACAGTAGCAAGAATAAAATCAGTCCAATAGTTTTTTTCAAAAGTAAATATGAAGAATTAATTTCTCTCAGCAATTCTGAAACCATCAAAAAAGTGGCTGAAGCTTATAACACTAAATTGAACGAAATAAAAAACTTTCATACCCCAAATGTCTGGCTCGATTATTATTCCCGCAAGGCATCTGGGGTTAGCTTCGCAACCCATGTGGCTAAAATTACTCACTCCAGCATACAAGCATCATCTTTTCTTGTTAGTTATGATGAAAATAATAAAAAATTATTAACCACAGATACAATATCGAAGCCAATAATTGATGACGCTATTGATGATGCAGCATTAACTCCAATAGCATCATTTTTAAAGCTAGAGATAGGAGGAGAAAGGTTAGGTGACCTTTTTCTTAGAGGATATACTGAACCGTTAACAACATTCACCGAAAACAAAGAACAGGTTGAGAGCTGGAGAGCTGGATTTTCTGAAGTTTTTTTATCTAAAAATGTACTCAGCCATACGCTATTAAAACAAATTT
Organism: Flavobacteriales bacterium; assembly: GCA_016763995.1. Lineage (GTDB taxonomy): Bacteria > Bacteroidota > Bacteroidia > Flavobacteriales_E > Vicingaceae > NORP294. Next base: position 4,106 of record JAESST010000202.1, read on the forward strand.
ATTTTCCTGTTGATGAAAACAAGGAAACATATCATCTTTTAAATAATATCACATCATCTTCTTTAGCTCATGAATTATTTTTAGAGTTAACAAAAAAAGTTGAAATAACTAAAAAATACAGCCATGAAGAAATTGTCTGCCACCCGAATACATCTAAACTGAGCTTAACTGCCACCCCAAAAGCACATATAAATGTTTCTCCTCTCCATTCTAAAAGAGATGGGAAAATATACCTTCTTTCAAATCAACCACCAACATGGGAAAACCAGAAAAAACCACCCATTTATAAAAAATCACTATTCGATGAAAGGTTCTTTGATCAAAATATAAAAGAGGATATCGACTATCTCCGAAATTTTTTACTTCGTTTTGAACGTATTGATCTGAGCATCAAAAATCCAGAACGACTAAAATGGATAAATCGTTGGCTGTCTAACATCATTGATGAATTTCTATTTTTTTCAGGCAGCATACAAAGCCTGCCGTCTGGCTGGTCAGCAGCGGATGATATTAAATTAAAACCCGCACATCAGTATTTACTCGACCCTTACCGAAAAGATGACACCTTTCAATCTACACGTAACGCTACTGACTGGCAGTCTGTTATTTGTGAAGATTTCGCCTATTGGCTTAATCGCAGGCTTCTTGGTAAGGATAAACAATTCACACCACAGTCTCAGCACAGCCGCATGTGGATATCGTTGTTAGAGCAACCACTTAGGGAACATAGCGAAATGCTTGATATGGAATTGAAATTTCAAACGGAGGTGGAAGCATGAGCCAGTATATTTTGATTAACCGAATAAAAGTGCAAGGTGCTAATGCCATTTCTGGTTTTACTTGGGGCTTTCCTGCGATCACCCATTTTTTGGGTTTTAGCCATAACCTCTCACGTAAATTATCTGCTGCTGAAAGGTTTAATGATATTAGTTTAAGTGGCTGCGCTGTTATTGCCCATAACCAT
>JAESST010000203.1 GCA_016763995.1 Flavobacteriales bacterium
ATTCAATTCCAATGGATTTGAGCATATCTGATGTGTGCTTAGCAATATTACCAGACTTGCCAACACCGGAAAAAAAAATTTTTTTATTGTAATAACATTACTGTAATTATTAATGAGGATAACTCAGTTACAACAGAAGATGATGGTCGTGGTATTCCAGTAGACCTTCACAAGAAAGAAGGCGTCTCGGCGCTTGAGGTTGTAATGACCAAAATTGGAGCTGGTGGTAAATTCGATAAAGATTCTTACAAAGTTTCTGGTGGATTGCATGGTGTTGGGGTAAGTTGTGTGAATGCACTTTCAGAACACTTAAAAGCTACTGTATATAGAGATGGTAAAATTTATGAACAAGAATATGCTCGTGGTAAAGCGTTGTATCCTGTAAAGGAAGTTGGAGAGACTGACAAACGTGGCACAACGGTAACTTTTAAGCCGGATTCAACAATTTTTACTCAGATTTTAGAATATAGTTATGATACTTTAGCTAGTCGTTTACGTGAATTAGCCTATTTAAATAGAGGGATTACAATTCATTTAGTTGATAGACGTTCTAAAAAAGAGGATGGCGAGTACGAGGGAGAAACATTTCATTCAGAAGAAGGACTTAAAGAATTTATCAAATACTTAGATGGTAATCGCGACTCTTTAATGAAGGATGTAATTTCCTTTGAAGGTGAAAAAAATGGCGTTCCTGTTGAGGTTGCTATGATCTATAATACTTCCTATTCTGAAAACTTGCACTCCTATGTAAATAATATTAATACCCATGAAGGGGGAACTCATTTGTCGGGTTTCCGCCGAGGATTAACTCATACACTTAAAAAGTATGCTGAGGAATCTGGAATGCTTTCAAAATTAAAATTTGAAATTGCAGGAGATGATTTTCGTGAAGGCTTAACAGCTATTATTTCGGTAAAAGTACAAGAGCCACAATTTGAAGGTCAAACGAAAACTAAATTAGGTAATCGAGAAGTTTCAGCTTCGGTTTCTCAGGCAGTTTCTGAAATGCTTGCGGACTATTTAGAAGAGAATCCTGATGATGCAAAAACAATTGTTCAGAAAGTAATTATTGCAGCTCAGGCCAGACATGCAGCTCAGAAAGCTCGTGAAATGGTTCAGAGAAAGAACGTAATGTCAGGTTCTGGTTTACCAGGTAAATTGGCAGATTGCTCTGAAAAGGATGCTTCAAAGTGTGAGATTTACTTAGTTGAGGGAGATTCAGCAGGAGGAACAGCAAAGCAGGGAAGGGATAGGAAGTTTCAAGCAATAATGCCTTTAAGAGGTAAGATATTGAATGTGGAGAAAGCAATGCACCACAAGATTTTCGAAAACGAAGAGATAAAGAATATTTATACAGCTCTTGGAGTAAAAGTTGGAACAGAAGAAGATTCAAAAGCCTTAGATGTTTCAAAATTGAGGTACCACAAAGTAATCATTATGTGTGATGCTGATGTTGATGGTAGTCACATTGAAACGTTGATCTTAACGTTCTTCTTTAGACACATGAAGGAATTAGTAGAAGGTGGAAATATTTACATTGCTACACCTCCATTGTATCAAGTGAAGAAAGGTGCAAAATCTAAATATTGCTGGGATGATGACTCTCGAGATGCTGCTGTAGCTGAATTTAAGGGTGCAGGAAAGGAGTCAAGTGTGAGCGTTCAACGTTATAAAGGTTTAGGAGAAATGAATGCGGAACAATTGTGGAGCACTACAATGGATCCTTCAGTTAGAACTTTGCGTCAGATTGCTGTAGATAGTGCGGCAGAAGCAGATAGAACCTTCTCAATGTTGATGGGAGACGAAGTTCCACCAAGAAGAGCATTTATTGAAAAGAACGCCAAATATGCAAACGTTGATATTTAAATTCTAACACATTAAAATCATAAAAAAAGGTGAATCGTTGATTCGCCTTTTTTTATGATTATCTCGTTCTGAAAAAAGTTGACTATAATCTCATGAATTATGTCATCAATCAAGGAAACAAGGAAAACCTCTAGTCCAGCTCAACATTATAGTGAAGTCTTAAAATCTGAGCTTGATTGTTATTTCTGTGAAAGTTTTCATAGTTCCGTAGCTATTCCTTCATTTTAATCTTACTATTTCTTTGTTTCCTAGATTTTTAAAAAATAGACGTTTAGGTTAAACGTCAAGTAATATCAGAACATGAATCAGGATTATCGACAAAAGCTACTTTAAAGCGTAAATTATGGAATAGCAGGAAATCCTTTTGATTGATACTGCGAATCATGCTATCAAATAATCAGTCAACTTTTTCAGGACGAGATAGATTTTAAATTTTCTTTCGTTGATAGATCTTTATTCGTAACATCCAAAACATAAATATAATGGAGTATATGAATAAGGTAAATGTGTAGGAGTGATGAAAATCCAATGACTCGGGAGAATATTCTACAATTAGGGCTAAGGATACAACTCTAAATACATTTAGTAGGTGTATTAAGCCTATTCCTAGGATGATATAAATGAGTTTAAACCACCATTTGCCGCTAAAAATAATTAAGAATGATGTAAATAGAATAAACAAACTTAAACCATCACAAGGATTTCCAATAACTACTCCTGATGTATTTTTAATTCCCATATGAGAGCCATAAGCAGGGTCGGGAGTTAGGAGTTCATAACCCATAAGCTGTAGTATTCCTTCAGCTTGTGATATAATTAAGTCAATTAAATTGGAGTCGACCGAGGTATTTGGACTTACTCCATAATCATAGATTGCTTGTAATATCAAGTAGATTCCTAGCATTGAAACTACAAAAAGGATTGCCTTTTTGTTTTGTTTTAAATTTACTAGGAGCTCTTTTATCATTTTTAGTTCTTAAATAATGGATAGGGAGACATTAATTCGTTGACTTTTCCTTTGATGGCTAGAAATGCCTCTGATTCTTCATCTAAAGTCAGTGCTTGGTCAATTAGTTCTACTATAAATGGAATTGTTTCTTTCTCAACTCCTCTGGAGCTAATAGCAGGAGTCCCAATTCTAATTCCTGAAGTAATGAAGGGCGATTTGTCATCGAAAGGAACCATGTTTTTGTTCACAGTAATGTCACATAATCCTAACAGGCGTTCTGCCTTTTTTCCGCTAATTCCTTTATTTCTAAGGTCGATCAATATACAGTGGTTTTCTGTACCACCTGAGATAATGTTATAGTCTCTCGAAACTAGTTCTTCAGCCATCACTTTAGCATTTTCAACTACGCTAAGCATGTACTCCATAAAGGAGTCTTCTAAAGCTTCTCCAAAAGCAACAGCTTTAGCTGCAATGACGTGTTCGAGTGGTCCTCCTTGTGTTCCTGGAAATACACCTGAATCTAATAATGCCGACATCATTCTTAGTTCTCCTTTTGGGTTCTTCAAACCAAATGGGTTCTTAAAATCATTCCCCATCATAATAACCCCTCCTCTTGGGCCACGTAGAGTTTTATGAGTTGTGGTGGTAACAATATGGCAGTGTGGTAATGGATCGTTAAGAATGCCTTTTGCAATTAATCCTGCGGGATGAGAGATATCTGCTAATAAAATGGCCCCAACCTTATCTGCAATTGCTCTAAAACGTATAAAATCCCAATCTCGTACATAAGATGATGCACCACAAATGATCATTTTAGGTTGAACTTCTATTGCTTTGGCTTCAACTTTGTCATAATCGATGGTGCCTGTTTCTTTTTCTACACCATAAAAATGTGGATCATACAATTTACCTGAAAAGTTTACTGGCGATCCATGTGTTAAATGCCCTCCATGAGATAAATCAAATCCTAATATTTTATCCCCTGGATTCAAGCAAGCTAACATCACTGCAGCATTTGCTTGCGCACCTGAATGAGGTTGAACGTTAGCCCATTTGGCATTAAACAATTGTTTTAACCTGTCGATCGCAATATTTTCAACTTCATCAACTACTTCGCAACCGCCATAGTAACGTTTTCCTGGAAGCCCTTCTGCATATTTATTGGTTAATACTGAACCCATCGCATTCATGACCGAATCGCTCACATAGTTTTCTGATGCAATTAGTTCTATTCCTCTTGTTTGTCTGTCTCTTTCGTCTTGAATTAGATCTGAAATAGCTTTGTCTTTAATCATAACAGTAAATGTCAAATTTGAAGTCTAAAATTAAGCAAGCTTACTAAGAATTCACTGTTACTATTAAGAAAAAGAATACCGGTGTTTGAGCTGTGAAATTTAGCTGAAAGAACGGTCTTTGGAGAAGTAGTATCCAAGATACGAAGCACTTAGTAGTATGTATACAAGAGGGTTATGTAAGTATTCAATAATAAGTCTTAGGAACGAGTAGACGTTATCGAAGTTATTGGTAGTGATAGAATAAAGAATTACCAAGACTGCAACAAGACTGCAAAGGATGTAAACTATTATACCAAAATGGTAGGGTAATTTATTTCGAAAAGATAGCTTAAGCCCCCAAATAGTTAAAAGAGCAAATAAGGCAGTGAACCCTATTGTCATAATATATTTGTATTGGGTAAGAGTTTCAGCGTCTTTTCCAATAAAGAATTCGATTTTTGTTGTTTTAGCGTAGAACGAATTATTACCCGCTATAATAGAATTGATGCTTAAGAATAAAATTTCCCTGATGTAGCTAAGAATTGCAAGGAACCCCATAAAACTTAGCCAAATGATTTTTTTCACTTCTTATTGAGATTGGCTCAAAAAAAAAGGTTGACCGAAGTCAACCTTTTGAAGTTTTATAGTTCTTCTTTTTGTTCTTTATTGTTGTTATAAAGCTTCTTACCTCCATAAACAGTTCCTGCTATTAGAAGCCAACTTAATCCTCCATCAATTGGCACGCAAGGAGGAGGAAAGCATCCTGGAGTACTATCTCCGCCACCGCCTCCTGGATCAGGAGGTTGTGCTTTCATTTCATTTGAGAAACATATAGACGCAAATAGCACAAAAAGTATAAATATCTTTTTCATTGTCAATTAATTCGTTGCAAATATAATTTAAAGTTTAATCGTTTTGTTAAGAACCTCGTCTTTATTTCTAATTTGAAGTAAGTAAACCCCTTTTAGATTGTTAAGTTGTCCTAATGGCTGACTTCCTGAGCCTGATAGACTGAAGTTTCTAGGGTTTAAAACTTCTTGTCCATTCAAATTAAATAAACGTACTTCAACCTTTGATAAATCTTCTTCAAGAGTATAATCTAGGAACCATTGATTGTAAGAGTTTCTTAATTCTAGGTTACGATCAAGATTTTGAGTGAATGATTCGTTTTCAATAATATGATCACATTCGTTAAAATCATTACTTAAGATTAGTTCAAATCTATCAGAGTTTCCCTTTTGAGAATCAAAGTTATAAACCGGATCTACTAATAGGTCAATTGTTTTGTTTTGAACCTTATCTTTTAAATAAATACAACTGTAATTATTAGCCAGTAAGTCTATGTTATTGGCTGAAATCTCATGATTACCTTCGACTCCTGCATAAACTGAAATAGGAATAATCTGGCTACTTTCAAGTGGGTTAAGAGTATTAAATATAAGTTTCTCTTCTGAGTTTTTTGCTCTAGAAGTAATTGCAGGAGCCTCTTTTAAAGGAGAGGGTAATTCCGGTGTATCAAACTCATCAATATTCTCTGTTGCAAAGATGTCGAAATTAAGGTGCATTGAATGCTGGTAATTATTTACCTTAGACGATAGAGTGAATTCAGGATAGCTTGTTTGTCTTTTGTTTCTATAATATGTGCTACTGGTACTTACTACTTTATCACTTTCTTCAAAGGTGACATAGATACCTCCACCAAGAGTGTTAAATACCCAAAAACCTTGACCTGGAGCAATTGCCCTTTTAGATCCACCTGTCTCAAAATCATAAGTCCCATTGTCTGTATTGAATACATAATAACTTTCGCTTATTGGGAAACCTGCTCTAGATTGATCCCAATCAATATGAGAATGATAGGGATTTCCTAATAAATTCCAATTCTTATTTACTTGATTGGCTTCTGGTGTTCGAACATCGCCATTCGTTGGAGAGCCTCTAAAGTCAATTGTTGTTGCACTTAAAGATGAAAATGTTGTAGCTAAATAAACTTCATATCCAAAACTAGGGGCCATGCTTGCATTAACGTCTTTTATTGTATCATGAGCATCTAAGAAAGGGTCATAACTAAAGATACTGTAGAAAACACCTCCGCTACCTGTATTCGCATTACCATTAATTCCACCAATTCCACTTAGAAATAAGTCATCGTCAAGATCATTAAATGTTGCATCTGATATGGGGCTAGACATATTACCAAAGCCTGCATTTCTAGTATCTATGTATCTCTGAATAATAAACTCACCCGTAAAGGCACTATTCATAGACTCTAGGATTTGAGAAGTTGAAGAGGCATCTGATAGTAATACTATACTATCAGCTGAAGAAACATCTAAGCCACCTGCTGATACTTGTAAGCTGCCTGAAATACTCCATCCTCCACTAGCTAGAGTTAATCCATTTAAATTATTAACATAAAGGTTATTAAAAGTTATATTAGAAAATGAAGTATTGCTAAAGCTTTGAACTCCAGAGGATTTTAAGGCTGATACGGTTCCTGATCCTGCTGTGAAAGAAGAAGATTGAATATCCAATTCATCAAAAACCTTTAATGAGTCAGAACCTGAAAAAGTTAAAGAGCCACCAGAAGAAAGAGTTAGGTTAAGAACCGTAACATTAGAGTCAATTGTAACTACATGTGGGTTCTGGATTGTTACTACATCAGATCCTGCAGGAATACAGGTACAGCTCCAAGTTGAAGGTGTTTTCCACGTACCTGAACTAATAGATGTAATACCTGAATTGATTTCGGCAAGAGTAAAGTAATCTCCATCAGCTAAATCAACACCTGTAAAACTAATTGAGTTTGCACCTACGCTATAGCTACGACCTGTAGTATGTGTGACAACATCTCCATTAGAAAAATCACCGTCATTATTTTCAATGATTAGAGCATAATTACTCACTGATGCAAATCCATTTGATCCTAATTTAAATTCTAAGGTCACAGTACCTACATCGCCTGTTTCATCTACTCTCCATATTTTCTCCCATCGTTCTGCAATAGTAATGGGCGTAGAAAGGGACGTTGTATAAGCTCCACCATCATTTCCTGTTAAGAGATATTCACTATTTTCGAGATCAGATGCAGTGCTAATTTCGAGAGAATCAGACCCTTGAGCGGAAGTGTTCGATCCGTCTGACTCCATTCCAATTCCTTTAACACTATTAGAATGCGTTGCTGTATAACTATAAAGCCCTGCATAACTTGCTAAGTTATACTTTGCTGAAAGCATTTCTATTACAATAGTTCTCTCTGCATCGCTAAGGTCTTCATTATAAATAATTAGCTCGCTAATATCTCCAGTAAAGTAAGAGCCAATAGTAGCAACGGAAGTATACTCCGCTCCTAGAACTGAACTTCCCCTATTTACTAAACTGTTTCTTATCGTGTTTGAGAATGAAAACCCATCTGTTATCATGTATCGAGACCCTGAAGCACTGGCGTCAGTCCGTCCTGTTAAGACAGAGAAGGAGTTAATAGGTTTAGTAACAAAATGTGACTTGAAAGGAGATTCACTTGATAAGTATGGTTTATTATTCTTATCTTTTAAAAGATGGTGTTGAATTGTAAAAACACCGTTTTCTGTCGTGGTGGTTTTATTATAAACAATAAAAAAAGTAGTCGCAGAAGTAGAGATATGGGTTCCAAAATCTAGATAATCATCAGTCCCATCAAATCTAACAGCAGGGAAGCCATTTACTTGACTTGTTTTGTACACAGGCTGATTGCCTACTGTACCTTGTGATAAGTTATTTGAGTTTCCTGATAGATCTGACCATGCACTAACAGGATCATCGTTTGAAAGTCCCATCTGATTTGCATCGATCCAGAAAATGTTATTGGAGCTAGTACCAACTCCACCCGGTCCTCCTTGTGCAAATAAGCAAGGTAATAACATTAGAGAAAAAATAACTGATATGATTATTTTCTTCATAATTTTCTTTATTTTAATATACAAAAATACTCTATTTTCCTTAAAGTAGGTAATCGAGAAAAGTGTAATAAATTACAAATTGGTTAAATAAGGATTCAGATTAACTACGAAAAATTTCTAAAAAGGTTCAAAGGTTGGAGTTATTAGATGAAAGTCTAGCCTTTATCATATTGCCTTTTACATAATTGTGTCAAAATTGATTTTCAAGATAATGAATTTGGTATTCTATGCTTAAATGCAAAAAGGTCCTCAACTTATTTTAAAAAGAGAAGTGTTTTTTTGTATTTCAAGCATGCCTACTCGGCCGACAAGTCTCTTTGAGTTGCACAATAAAAAAGAAACTCTCCCCATGATAAATATAACTTTGTTTTCCCCAATAATAAGAAAACTAGATCGCTCTAAATTCAATAAACTAATCAAAAGTCGAATTTCGATAAACATCAAAAAGCTATAGTAATTAGACACAGTTAGTCTCGGTGCTGTTTTGTTAATTTTCCAAGAGTCTATCTTTATGAGATATTAGTTATGGTATAAAATCTGCAACAGGAAACTTATACGATTTAGAAACTAAATAAAGCCCCATCAAAATCGACGATATGGTTTCAGTACAAACAAAGTAGTTGGCAACTCTTCTGAGACTATTGTTACTTACTTGAAGGGTTGGGAAATCAGGTAGGCTTTAAGTAGGTTATTTCTAATAAAGCCAAAGATAATTCTATTAGAATCAACAACAATAAGTCTTTGTCTGATTGGGTAAAGTATAAACCTGCTAAATGGGCTGTAAAAGTTGTATACATTGTCTGATGGTAATTTGCTCATTAGTTTTAATACTTATAATTGGAAATTTCTAATAATAAAGGGCCCTAATTTGGAATTAGGGCTAAAGAAAACATAAAATACACCACTTATTAAAGAGAATGAATTACTTTATATTTTAGATATGAAAACATACTAAAAGATGAAATTATTCAACTCTCAGGCGTTCAAGCAAAAATAAATATCCGAAACACTATTAGAAGGATTGTTGTATGGAGTGAGAAACATCAACAAGTTATAAAGGTAATATGTAATCAAATATCTTGGATAGCAAACTTCATTAGTGAGTTATACGAAATTCGTTGGTGGGTAGTGATCTTCTTTAGAGAGGTAAAGTAATTACTTCATATTAAGTCATTGATTGGAATAACTCAAAACGCAGTAATGATGCAAATATGGACTGCTCTAATCACTATTCTTATACTGAAAGCTTTAAAAGCAATGTCTCGGTTTAATTGGCACCTATCTAATTTGGTTGGATTTAATAGGCTTAATCTTTTGTTAAAATTGAATTACAACTGTGGTCAGATTACCCTTGTCAAGAATATGAAAGCCCTCTTAGAAATTAAACTTATCAAGGGGTTCTTTTTAACGTAGAAATTTTAACTAAATAATGAATTAACAATTAAATGATTGTGTTTTAGTAGAATCGTTTATGAAGTTATTGCTTTGATTACTTCAATTCTTTTTAGTTCAACAGAAGTACATGTTGGGTTTTCAATTAGGGTAATTATTATTAATTAGGAGAGAGTTTTATCAGTTTACAGAGCTTAACTAGTTGTATAATTATTGTAGCTTTTGGGATATTAAATTGGGCAACATAGCCCCTTGAGTAATCTGAATAATATCTATTTAAATTCGTTTCTTTGTCAAAAGAATATGATAAAGTTTACATGAACCAAAGCACGCAGAATAATACAAATTTTCAAATTGATCCCAAAATATTTGTTTTATATATCATTAAGTATTGGTATATAATATTAATCGGGATAGCCTTAGGATTATCATATTCGTATTACAAAATTAGATATACACCTGCTACCTACCATTCAAATTCTAGAATGTTGCTCAAGGATGAATATTCTTCTTGGGGACAAGAATATTTTTTGCCTGGAATGGAGCTTGTAAGTGTTAGAAATAGATTAATTAACGAGTTGGGAATAATTAAATCTTTTCCTGTGATGGAAAGAGTTGCAAAAGATTTGAAATGGGAAGCTTCGTATTTTAAGTTGGGAAACATTAAGACAACAGAAATGTACCCTGAACCTTTGTTTAAGGTGAAGTTTCTTGATGGAGTTAAGCCTTATGCCTTAATTCATATAGACTTTCAGGATGATAATAGATTCAAGATAGCGAGGGATAGCGAGGATCTTGGAGATTCTGAAGTATTTACTTTGGGAGAGTCTTTTAATTTTGAAGGTGCTGAGATCATCATTTCATTTAATGCAGGTAAGGTGGATAATGATGCTATCTATGCATTTAGATTTAATTCCTATGCTGCATTAGCAAGAGGGTTTCAAGGAAGTTTGTCAGTAGAGGTAGAGAATCAAAAATCTTCGATATTAATCTTAGGAGAAAGGAGCTTGACTCCTCAAAAATCAATAGACTTTCTAAATAGTTTAATGAAAGTATACATACTATGGGGAGTTGAACAAAATAATGAGGTAGCGTCAAATACGATAAGATTTGTTGATGAACAATTAGAAGTAATAGCGGATTCATTACTAATTACAGAGTATGAATTAGAGAAATTTCAAAGAAAGAATTTTGAAGATCGAATTTTCCTAACTGATGAAGATAATAATATGGAGGAAGTCTTCAATTTAGAAGATGAGCTGACTAAACGAAATGTTCAAAAGGAATATTATGGGGCCTTATTAAGAAAGTTAGATAGTAACGATTTTGCAGGTTTCCCTTCCTCGGCCATATTTGGATTTCAAGATCCAAATATGGATGTTGAAATTAAAAGACTGATGGGATTGTTACTTAGATTGAAGGAATCCTCTTATAAATTAACGGAAGAAAACGCAGAACTCTTAAAAATTAAAGGAGCCATAGCGGAGCAGAAAAAGGCACTAAGAGAAATTTCTTTTTCAAATATTAAACAAGTAAATTCTCTAATAGATTCTCTAAAAAGAGTGATAAAAAAAGAGGAGAATAAAGTATTGAATATTCCGAGAGAGCAGAGGGAATTCTTTAATTTAAGAAGAAAGAATAAATTATTGAGTGATCTATATACATATCTCTTAAATAAACGCTCAGAAGCCAGTATAGCAAAAGCTTCAAATACTCCTAAGGCGCAAATTTTAGATAATGCAAACCCCTATAGGGTAAGCTATGAAGGTCCGAATAAAAGTAATACTTATTTGCTAGGTACTTTTTGCGGTCTAGGAATTCCTTTGTTGATTATCCTTGTGTTTTATACGGTTAATAACAAGATAGTTGATCCTGCGGATTTAAAAAGGATAACAGATATTCCAATTTTGGGGTCAATAAATTTAAAGACAGGATTAGATAATAATATAGTTGTTACCTCTAATTTGAAATCGGTTATTTCTGAATCATTTCGGGGAATTCGAACGAATGTGAATTTTATGGTAGGAGGTAAGGAAAAGACTAAAGCGTTAGTCACTTCCTCCGTTAGTGGAGAAGGAAAAACTTTTACTTCAATTAATCTTTCAATTATTTATGCTGCCAGTGGTAAGAAAACATTACTGCTTGGTGCAGATATGAGGAAGCCAAAGATCTTTAAAGATTTTGATTTATCCAACTCTGTTGGACTAAGTACCTTTCTTATTAATAAGTCATCTTTAGAATCGTGTATTCAAAAGACTCATATTGGGAATTTAGACCTTATGGCTTCAGGGCCAATTCCGCCCAATCCTGCTGAATTAATTGAAAGCAAAAAAATGGTGGAATTGTTTCAACAATTAGAGGAGAAATATGATGTAATTATCGTTGATTCACCTCCTTTGGGTCTGGTAACTGATGCACTCTTATTAAAGAAGTTCGTGGATTCAAGTATCTATATTGTTAGGCATAACTATACAAAACAAAGCTATCTTAACAATATCAACCAGCTACATAAAGATGGTGTAATTAAAAATTTAGGTTTTGTTGTAAATGCTGTTAAGAAAAAAGGAGTATTTGGTAACTATGGCTATGGTTACGGCTATGGTTATGGTTATGGTTATGGTTACGGGTATGGGTATTATTCTAACGATACCTAACCGAATAGGGAGATGATTAAAAGAAACCTAATTTGGGATTTCGTGGGGAGGCTTTTTAACCAGGGGATTACCTTTGTTATTTCAATAGTTCTCGCGAGGCTATTATTTCCTGAAGATTTTGCAGTGATAGCAATGGTCATGGTGTTTTTCATTATTGCCAATGTTTTTATTGAATTTGGACTGAAAGAAGCCTTAGTTCAAACGGATGAGATCTCTAATATCCAGTTTAATACTGTTTTTTGGATTAATCTGGGCGTTGCCGTTATCTTCACTTCGTTGCTTTATTTTCTTTCAGGAGCTATATCAGAGTTTTATAAATTACCAAAGTTAAAAAGCATAATTCAGGTATTATCTTTTGTTTTTATTCTGAATTCTTTAGGAATTGTCCATAGAGCTATTCTTATTAGGGATATAAATTTTAAATTCTTATCGAAAATTAATGTTTTCAGTTCTTTCGTTTCAGGAGGAATTGCTATCTATTTAGCTTATGAGGGCTTCGGTGTTTGGAGCTTAGTGGTACAATATTATATATCTGCACTCATAAAGCAATGTTTTCTTTGGTATGGGAGTCGGTGGTTGCCCAAAATGGAATTCGATTATTCAAGTGCAAAACTCCTTGTTAAATTTGGTAAGAACATTTTTTTTTCGGGATTGCTAAATAATATATTCACTCAGTTAGATATATTTATTATTGGGAAAGTTTTTGCTCCCGCTACGTTGGGATATTATTCTAGGGCTAAGAATTTAGATCAGTTAATTGGTTCTTATTCCGCTGGGAGTCTTCATGCAGTTTTATTTCCTGTACTTAGTAAGATACAGAATGACAAAACGCAGATTAGAGAGATCGTTAAAAAGTACTTTCATTTAGCAGCATTTGTTTCTTTTTTTTTTAGGAGGGTTGTTGTATCTGATAGCAGAAGAACTTATTGTGCTTCTATATTCAGAAAGGTGGTTGGAGACTATACCTTATTTTAAAATAATGGTGCTTACAACTTTTGCTTACCCCGTAAGTGCTATTATAATTACACCAATAACAAGTCTAGGAAGGTCCGATATATTTTTGAGGTTAGAAATTATGAAAAAGCTGTTATATGCAATTGTATATGGCGTCGGTTTTTTCTACGGTATCTTCGGATTATTGTACGGGTTGTTAATCGCCAATATTCTTGCTACAATCTTAAATTGTAGCATCTCGGGCAAGCTAATACTCTGGGAATTACCTTCTCAATTAAAAGTTTTAATTCTTTATGCCGTCCCCTCTTATTTCTTCGCTTTTGGATTGTCTTATGTTTCGTCTCATTGGGACGTTTCAATTCCTGTAGTTAATATGGTCATAAATGGGATTCTATTTTCAGCTGCTTATGGATTATATAATTGGCTCTTAAAAACAGATGGATTTAAATTTGTTTTGAATGCATTAAAAGGTTTCATTAATAAGATGAACAAGCCTAGAAATGTATGACTATACTAAATCTATGCTGTACAGTTTATTCATGAATAAAACCCTATTTTTGTTGACTTTTATTTTTGTTCAATAGTTGAATAATTAGGGTGCTTTTCCCTTTTGAAAAGGAAAGGTATATTTGAAGATATGATAACCCCCAATTTATAACGAAGTAGTATAATTATGATTCCTGTCACGAAAACATTTTTACCAAATCAAGATGAGTATCAGAGTTTCTTGAAAAGTTCTTGGGATAAGGCGTGGTTGACTAATCGAGGTAATTTGGTAACAAGTTTAGAGTCTAAATTAAAGACCTATTTGGAGGTAAATTCTATTATAGCAATGACGAATGGGACACTGCCAATTCAAATTGCAATTAAGGCACTTGAGTTAAAAGGAGAGATTATTACTACTCCCTTTTCTTATATCGCGACAACTTCTTGTATTATTTGGGAAGGATGTAAACCCGTTTTTGTTGATATTGATCCAGATTACTTAACGGTAGATGAATCTAAAATTGAATCTAAAATAACAGAACAAACCTCTGCTATTCTGGTAACACATGTATTTGGAAACCCATGTAACATAGAGGAGATTCAGAGAATAGCAAAAGAGCATAATTTAAAAGTTATTTTTGACGCAGCTCACTGTTTTGGAGTAAAGTATAACGGCGAATCAGTATTTAATTTTGGCGATATAAGTACCTGTAGTTTCCATGCTACTAAACTATTTCATACAGGCGAAGGAGGTGCATTGTTTTGCAATTTACCTGAGTTGTATGAGAAAATGTTTTACCATCATAATTTTGGACACAATGGACCTGAAGCATTTCAAGGAGAAGGAACAAATGCAAAGATGAGTGAATTACAAGGGGCAATGGGACATACAATATTGCCTTACATGGATGAGATTATTGATGCCAGAAAACAAATGGTTGAAAAATACGAGGAAGACTTAAACTTTATCGGTTATAGATCAATGGTGCTAAGAAAAAACACCCATTGGAACTACAGCTATTATCCTATTATATTTGACTCTGACGACAAGTTATCGCATGTACTAGAAGTGTTAAATAAGAAAGAAATTTATCCAAGAAGATATTTTTCTCCATCATTAAATACAATAGAGCATGTTAAAGGAGAGCAGATGCCTATATCTGAAGCTATTTCGTCAAGAGTGATTTGTTTGCCTCTATATTTTGAGTTGAAAGAGAAGGACATACAATTAATTTGCGAGACTATAAATAGTGAAGTATGAAAGTAGCTATTATGCAACCCTACTTCTTACCCTATATTGGGTATTTTCAACTTATAAATTCAGTAGATAAATTTATAGTTTATGATGATATTGAGTATACAAAAAAAGGATGGATCAATAGAAATAGAATATTGGCTAATGAGAGTGCTCAATACTTGACGATTACCATAAAGAAAGATTCTGATTACTTAAACATTAATGAAAGACATTTAGCAGATTCTTGGACAAAAGACAGAATAAAACTTTTAAATAAAGTTAAGGCTTCGTACCGTAAAGCGCCTTATTTTGATGTTGTTATGCCATTGATTGAGGAGGTGTTGAATGGGGAAGATGGGGATTTGTTTCAGTTTATCTTCAATTCATTAGAGAAATTATGTCAATTTATAGGTATTGAAACGACCTTAATAAAATCTTCGACTCTAAATTATAATAGTGATTTAAAAAGTCAGGATAAAGTTCTTAATATATGTGAGAATATAGGTGCAGATATTTACATTAATCCAATAGGCGGAAAAGAACTATATGATAAAGATGAGTTTTCTAGAAAAGATATAACTTTAAAATTTCTAGAAAGTGACATCAGAGAGTATAAGCAATTTAACGAAGAATTTATTTCGTCACTCTCAATATTAGATGTTATGATGTTCAATTCTAAAGAACAAATATCGGAATATATAAACGCTCATTTCTCGCTGCAATAAAAGGATATATATTAAATTAGATACGATAGTATGAATAAATTAGATTCGCATGTAGAAGCATATCAAAGAAATAGTATATATGATTTTGACAATGAAATATTATTGAACTGGTATCCTGAAAGAATTATTAAACTCACGGATGACCCGGGAAATAAATCTTTGTTAGAGCTTGGAGTAGGTCATGGATTCTCTACCAATGTGTTTTCGTCAACATTTAATAGGCATTTGGTCTTAGATGGATCTAAGGAGATTATTGATAACTTTAATTCAAATTTTCCTGATTGTAAGGCTGAGATTATTGAAACATACTTTGAAACATTTGAATCAGATGAAAAGTTTGATGTAATAGTTCTGGGGTTTATTCTTGAGCATGTAGATGACCCTTGTGAAATTTTGTCAAAATACCGTAATTTTTTAACTCCTAATGGGAAAATGTACCTTGCTGTACCTAATGCTGAAGTGTTAAATAGAAGGTTGGGCCATTTAGCAGGACTATTAGATGATTTAGAAACTTTATCAAGTCATGATGATTTACTGGGTCATCAACGGTATTATACGGTTAAGACGATTTGCGATGATATTGAGAAATCAGGATACAAGACTGAAAAAATAGAAGGTATTTACCTGAAGCCGCTTACTACTCGACAGATGACTTCATTAAATCTTGGAAAAGATATTATCGATGCATTATGTGAAGTAGGAATTGATTATCCTGAATTATCATGTGGAATTTTAACCGAAGTAACAATTAGCTAATGAATATCCTAATTGTTGGTGGAAACTCTGCCATGGCTATCTCACTGAAAGAATATTATTCCCCTAGACATAACATAATTACAGCTGGTAGAAAAAAATGTGACATCGAGTTAGATTTATCAAAATCGATTGATGATCTAATTCTACCGAAAAATATTGATGTATTAATTCATACAGCAGCGAATTTTGGAGGTAGATCATATCAAGAAATAATGGATGCTGAAGAAGTTAATGTTTTGGGGACTATTAAGATTTGCGAAATTGCAAAAAAGTCAAATATCAAGCACTTAATTATAATTTCGAGTATGTCAGCTTCCTTGCCTGAAAACTCATTGTATTATAATATTTACGCGATTTCTAAAAGACATGCAGAAGAAGTTGCTCTATTGTACTGCAAAGAGCATTCATTACCTTTGACGGTTTTAAGGCCATCGCAAATTTATGGCAACTTTGACAATTTCAGATTACATCAACCTTTAATCTATTTAATGTTAGATAAGGCAAAAAAAAATGAAGATATCACTATTTATGGATCTAAGGATGCGCTAAGGAATTACATTCATATGGACGATCTTTCTAAAATTATAGAAAAAACAATATTGAATAAGGTCGTGGGGTTATATTCTTGTTTATATCCTGAAAACCAATCCTACTCGCAAATTGCTAAAGCAGCTTTTTTGGCTTTTGGTGCTTCAGCTAATATCATTTTTAATAAAGAAAAAGACGATATTCCTGACAATATCTTTAAAGGAGACAATTCGTTATATGAGAAAATTAAGTATTACCCTGAAATCTCAATTTATGAAGGATTTAAGAAGATGAAAAAAACAAGTGAAAAAATTAAATGAAAACAATTCTTATATCTGGAGCTAGTAGCATTGTCGGTTTGGGCATATTAAAATCTTTAAGGATGTCTGACAAAAAACTTTACTTAATAGGAACTACTTGTTTTGATGATACTGTGGTTCCTGCTTTTTGTGATGTATTTGTAAAAGCACCTTTAACCAATGAGCATGGCTATATAAGTTGGTTAATGACAACGATAGAAAAATACAAAGTCGATATGATCATTCCTGGAATTGATGCAGACATGTACAAGTGGACTGAAAATATCGATAAAGTTTCTAAGGGAAATCATCACGTATTGATCAATAGACCTGAATTAATTTCATTGTGTGAAGACAAGTGGCTGTTTTATCAAAAAATGAAGGCTAGTGATGTTACATATTCAATACCATCTTCAATGTCTAACAATTTTGAAGAGTTAAAAGCTAAGTTCGGTCTTCCTTTACTTTTAAAACCAAGATGCGGGTTTGGATCCAAAGGAATTTCTAAAGTATTGGATAAGAAGACATTCTTGAAGCATTGTGATAAAATAGGAGAAATTTTAATGGTTCAACCATTTATAGGAGATGATAAAGAAGAGTATACAACTTCTGCTTTTTGTGATGGGAATGGGGGGTATTTTGCTTGCATGACGCTTAAAAGAAAATTATCGAAAGATGGTTACACCGAAAAAGGAGAAGTTGTAGAAATAGAAGGAATGGAAGAAGCCATCTCTGAGTATTGTAAAGTTCTAAAACCGGTCGGGCCTACAAATTTCCAATTTAGAGTTGCTAATGGAGAATTGAGATTGCTAGAAATAAACCCTCGAATATCTTCTGCAACATCCATCAGGAGTTCTTTTGGTTATAACGAATCTGAAATGGCAATAGATTTCTTTTTAGAAAATAAAAAACCTGTTCAACCTCTAATTAAACAAGGGAAAGCAGTAAGGTATGTTGAAGATTATATTTTTTACAAATGAAAGTAGGTATTATTTCGGACATTCATGGAAATTATGAGGCACTCAAGTCTGTTCTTTCCGAGTTAGACAGTAAGGGTGTTAAAGACATTTATTGCTTAGGCGATGTCGTAGGTTATTACTCCCAGATCAATGAATGTTGCGATGAATTAATTGAAAGAGAAATTCCTTGTTTAATGGGAAACCATGATTGGTATATGGCAAGCGGGAGTTTCTGCCCAAGGTCTCAAAGTGTAAATGATTGCCTTAAATATTTAAGAACAGTAGTAACTGAAAAAAATATTAATTGGCTCAGAACCTTCCCTGTTCAATTTTTTGTTGAAAATATACACATGGTCCACGCTGGATGGACCGACCCCATCGATGAATATATATGGGAACCTAATGAAGAGTATTTTTCAAAAATCCCTGGAGAATTTTTTGTCTCTGGACATACTCATATACAGTCTCTTTACCATTTTGGGAAAAAAACATACTGCAATCCTGGATCAGTAGGCCAGCCGAGAGATAATGATCCAAGGGCAGCTTACGCGATATTTGAAGATCATAAAATAAACTTACACAGGGTTGAATACGACATGCAAAAAGTATTTGATTTAATGAAGATGGCCGGATTTGACGACTATTATTATGGAGCTCTAAAAACAGGAGCTAGAAGGCTTTGTAAACTGCCATAAATTGAATATAGAATTTATATTAATAAGCACTTTGCTATATGTTTAAATGGGAAAAAAAAGGGCAATTATTTGACCCAACAACTTTTACAAGAAAAAGTTGGATGGAAGAGTATGCTCAAGCACCTTCAGTTGTCATTTTTGACAATTTTGTTAGAATTTATTTTTCATCCAGACAAAAAATAGATAAAAACAAAATGTACATTAGCCGGCTAGGGTATATCGATGTTCAAAGAGATAATTTGTTTAAGATTATAAATCATAGCAAGCAGCCTATTTTACCATTAGGAGGCTTAGGTACTTTTGATGAATTTGGCACTTATCCTGCTTCTGTAATTAATACAGAGGACGAAATACGTGTTTATTATGCTGGATGGACACGATGTGAATCAGTTCCATTTAATGCGGCAATTGGTGTTGCGATTAGCAAGGATAAAGGAGATACTTTTGAGAAAATTGGAAATGGACCAATTCTTTCTTATTCACCAGATGAGCCATTTGTTATCGGAAGTCCTAAAATTAGGAAATTTGATGGTGTTTGGTATTTGTGGTATGCTGGAGCTAGAGAATGGCTCTCGAACAATGGAAGTCCTCAGCCGGTTTATAAAATACGAATGGCACATTCTAAAGATGGAATAAATTGGACTAAGCTTGGTAAGGATTTGATTGAGGATGTATTAGAAGAAAATGAATGCCAAGCGAGTGCTGATGTATTGTTTCGTGATGGCAAATACCACATGTGGTTCTCGTATAGATACAATTTAAACTATACTGATAAAAACCTTGGATATCAAATTGGTTATGCATCATCTAACGACTTAATGACCTGGGCAAGAGATGACTCTAAAGCGGGTATATTTAAGTCAGACTCTGGATGGGATAGCGACTCTGTTAGTTATCCTTTTGTATTTGAATTAGATGGTAAAACCTTGATGCTTTATCAAGGTAATGAAATGGGTAAGTTTGGTTTCGGATTAGCAGAATTAACAGTATTGTAACTCTATAAAATTAGTGTAGAATGAAGTGGGAAAAAATAGGAAAGATATTTAATCCAAATGAACATAATTTAACTAATAATTGTTTTGAATATGCTCAGTCACCTCAAGTTTTAGAATTGGACGATGTGATTCGAGTTTATTTTTCGACAAGAGAATTAGATGAAAGTGGTAAGTTTTTAAGTCATGTTTCATTTGTTGATTACACTAAAGATTTTAAACAAATAGTAAGAGTATCTGACAAAACTGTCATTCCATTAGGAGACTTAGGATGTTTTGATGAGCATGGAATATTCCCATTTAGTGTAACAAAATATAAAGATAAAATATCGGCTTATACAACAGGTTGGAATCGGAAAAAGTCAGTTTCTGTTGATGCTTCGATAGGCTTGGCATATAGTACAGATGGTGGTGAAACTTTTGAAAAACATGGGAAAGGACCGGTAATGACAGCTTCTTTGTATGAACCTTTCTTAGTAGGTGATGCATTCGTTAAAAATTTTAATGAGCTTTATTATATGTTTTACATTTATGGCGTTCGGTGGATTAATGATGATCAAGGAGTACCACAGAGAGTCTATAAAATTGCTCAATCGACATCTGAAGATGGGATAAACTGGAAGCGGAATGCTAAAACGATAATTTCAGATTCCATAGATGAAAATGAGTGTCAAGCTCTACCAACGGTAGTGAAGCACAACGGACTATATCACATGTATTTTTGCTACAGAAATGCTTTTGGTTTTAGAGAAGATAAAGATAAAGCGTACCGAATTGGATATGCTTATTCTGAGAATTTAACTGATTGGACGAGGGATGATGAAAATGCAGGAATTGCGACATCTATTGATGATTGGGATTCTGATATGATGTGTTACCCATATGTTTTTGAATCTAACAACAACGTATATCTATTATACAACGGGAATAATTTTGGTCGAGATGGATTTGGACTAG
>JAESST010000204.1 GCA_016763995.1 Flavobacteriales bacterium
AATCTTTTGATTTGGCTTTAAAATGAAAAGATAAAACAAAATAAAAAGTTTTGGCTAAGTGCTTAATCGAAAGTTTAGTACTTTTAAGTCCCGTACTAGCCATAGCCTAAACGTTAGGTAGCATTACATTATTATATGAAAATTGATCAAAGAATATTTCCTGTATATACAGAGCTGACAAAAGAACCAATAACATTTTGTGAAGTTATTAATGCAAATGCATTTGAATACCCTTTTTTTAATGATGGTGTTGTAAAAACAAGAAAAGAGACTTCTTTCAAGAAGAAATATAAACTCAGAGAAATTAGTATCCCTAATGAAAGCGAACTTCTTGAACTCAAAGGATTTATTTTTCATACTTCTCATTGTGGGTCAACTTTATTGTCAAGAATGTTAAATAAATCTTCAGAAATTCGAGTTGTATCCGAAACAGAAGCTATAAATGGTTTGCTATTAGCGTATTTATTAAATGGGCTGACAGAGAAAGAGATTCTTAATCAATTAAATTCCATTATTAATGCATATCGTCAACCAATTGGTGAAGAGAAATACTTGATATTTAAGTTAACTTCTTGGAATGTATTTATGGCAAATCTGTTTCAAAAATTATATCCATCAATAAAATGGATTTACATAGATCGAAAAACAGAAGAAGTGGTTAAATCTCTTCATAAATCGGATGGTGGAATGGAAGGGTGGTTTAATCACCCTGTTGATGTCCTAAGAAGACATTTTCTGAATAAAGACTTCAATGGAACAAGCAAGAAAGAATATCTATTTGATTTAGTAGAACAACATCGGATACACGCTAATAAATTCAAAAATGATAACCTTTGTTTAATAACTTATCCCAATTTTTTGGATCAATTTTCAACAATAATTCTTCCCCATTTTAACCTTAAATATTCGGAACAAGAAATTGAGGAAATGAAACATACAATGGCTTTTAATTCTAAACTATATAAGAAAGAACCATATATACAAGCTTGATGAAAATTGAAAACTAAAATTGAAAAAATATAACACCGCCTAACAAAGGTAACCGTTGCACAAGTCAGTAATTCATCTGAAAATTACTTCAAATAAGCCCTTTTAGGCTAGTTTCTACTTTATATTTATGGGATGAGTTTATTTGAGAAATTCTTAGAAATAGAAGTGTTGTAAGTAATAGTATGTAAGCGCAATATCTTGTTAATTAGGTGTTTATGTTTTTAATTTAAAATCTAAGAGTAGTGGCGCAATTACTTGATATAAAGGAATAAACGTACCTTTCACTTTATACGGAAGTTAGCAGTAATAAGACAGAAAATTATGACGACAAAAGAAATTCTATCCGAGCTTGAAAAATACGGAGATGAGAAAACCAAAAAAACGTATATGACACTTGGAGCCAATGAGCCGTTGTTTGGTGTTAAAGTTCAAGACCTGAAGAAGATTCTGAAAAAAACAAAGAAGAATCACGAACTCTCATTAGAGCTATTTGCTACAGGAAACTATGACGCCATGTACTTAGCCGGTTTAATGGCTGATGAACTGCAAATTACAAAGGAACAACTTGAACTATGGGTAGGCCAGGCATACTTTTCCTATTTGAGTGAATATACCGTGCCCTGGGTTGCTGCTGAAACGGAACATGGCTTTGAATTGGGTCTGAAATGGATTCGGTCGGATATAGAGACCGTTGCTTCTGCTGGTTGGGGAACATTGGCTTACTACGCAGCAGTGCAAGAGGATGAAAAGCTAGATATTGAGGTCTACATCAAATTACTTGATACAGTTGAAAAGGAAATTCATGGTTCCCAAAATAGGGTTCGATATGCCATGAACGGCTTTGTGATTGCTGTAGGAACTTATGTAGAAGCATTGACCGAAAAGTCAAAGGAAGTTGCAAAGGCGATAGGTAAAGTTAGGGTGGATGTTGGAGGAACTGCCTGTAAAGTACCACTCGCTAATGATTACATTGATAAAGTTATCGCCAGAGGAAGAATAGGGGTAAAGCGCAAAACGTCAAGGTGCTGAAATGAATACTCCTGCTAAGAAAACCTAAACTGCATTAAAACGCAGCTTAGCTAAGCGCTAACTCACACCCTCCGACGAATAGGAATATCAACAATTCCATTTATAAAAAATATTTTGTTAAGTTTACGTCCTTAAATGCAGAATATAAACTCATATCAAGCAATTCTAAAACAAGCAAGCCTTGTTAATGATGTTGTTTTGTCTTCTTCTAGGAGAAGCGATAGGAGTAGACGCCCCTTGGCGTAATATATAATTTGCGGAGCTACGTGCTCTGCCCCCCCTCGAACACTGATTTCTCGCATTTCTCAAAATTAACTTTCCTACGGAAAAAGCACCCCTTTTTTTATGTTCTATAGTATTATAGAGGCAAATAGCCAACACCATATATATGCTACAGCTATTTGCAAGATGATGGCTGAAGCTTCTAAAATACGAGGCACTGGCATTGCTAAACGAGAACCTGAATACATCTGTAGAAAGATGAATGAGGGCAAAGCTGTTATTGCATTGGATGGCAAAAAGCTGATTGGATTTTGTTACATAGAAAGTTGGGAAAAACAAAAATATGTTGCTAATTCAGGACTGATTGTTCACCCCGAATATCGAAAGACAGGTTTAGCAAAAAAGATTAAACAATCCATTTTTGATTTGTCAAAACAGAAGTTTCCCGATGCTAAACTGTTTGGAATCACCACAAGTATGGCGGTAATGAAAATTAACTCCGATTTGGGGTATCAGGCGG
Source organism: Flavobacteriales bacterium (assembly GCA_016763995.1). Lineage (GTDB taxonomy): Bacteria > Bacteroidota > Bacteroidia > Flavobacteriales_E > Vicingaceae > NORP294. The sequence goes on from JAESST010000204.1 coordinate 2,762, forward strand.
TTACTTTTTCAGAACTCACCAAAGATGAGGCCTTTTGGAATGGCTGTAAAAGCTGTTCAAATTATGATATTTTACAGCGTACGAATAAAAGTATGTGTTTGTGCACAGGAATGATTTGCGATTTAAAAGCCGTTTCAACTTCTCCCCCAAAAGAAGAAAAAAGCCGTTGGAAGAATTTTAAGCGCTTCCTTCAATTCCGTGCAATCCGCCTAAAACAAAAATCAAAGCAATTTCCCAAACTTAAAACAGCCCTAAAGGATGAAAAATAACAAAGTGGTACTGGCATTTAGTGGAGGCTTAGATACCTCTTATTGTGTAAAATACCTACACCACGAAAAACAATTGGAAGTACACTCTGCTGTTGTCAACACAGGAGGTTTTTCTAAGGCCGAACTTTTAGCAATTGCCCATAAGGCGAAAGAATTAGGAGTTGCTCATCATGAAACCTTAGAACAAACCGAAGTCTATTATGAACAGATTATCAAGTACCTGATTTTTGGTAATGTGCTAAAAAATAATACCTATCCTCTCTCTGTAAGCGCAGAGCGAATTTATCAGGCCATTGCTTTAGCAGAATATGCCAAAGAAATTGATGCCGCATACATCGCTCATGGAAGCACAGGCGCAGGCAATGATCAGGTGCGATTTGATTTAGTATTTCAATTGTTGGCACCGGAAATTCAAATAATTACTCCTATCCGAGATCAAAAGTTGTCACGTAAAGAAGAAATTGAATACCTCTCTAAATATGGTGTTGAAATTAATTGGGAGAAAGCTAAGTATTCGATTAATAAAGGCTTGTGGGGTACAAGCGTTGGAGGTGAAGAAACTCTGGGTTCCAAATTGCCCTTGCCAGAGAGTGCTTATCCCAGTCAGTTAAAAAAGACAGAACCGCAAAAAATAAGTTTGAGCTTTAAGGAGGGAGAGCTTTGTGCAATCAACAAAGAGCAGATGCCTGCGGTGAAGGCAATACAAACATTGGATGAGATGGCCAATGAATATGCCATTGGTAGAGACACCCATGTAGGAGATACCATTATCGGCATAAAAGGGCGAGTAGGATTTGAAGCCGCGGCTGCCAGTATTATTATTAAAGCGCACCATACGTTGGAAAAGCACACTTTATCGAAATGGCAATTGCATTGGAAAGAGCAATTGGCGAATTGGTATGGCATGTTTGTTCATGAGGGGCAATACTTTGATCCCGTTATGCGAAACATTGAGCAATTTATGTTAAGTACTCAAACAGCAGTTACAGGAGATGTATTTGTTGAATTACATGCCTACCGTTTCATTATAGAAGGAATTGATTCAAAGTACGATTTAATGAATACCGATTGGGGAGAATACGGAGAAATGAATAATAACTGGACAGGAGAAGATGTAAAAGGATTTACTAAAATCTTGGCCAATCCGATGCAAATAATGAATCACATAAAACAAAAAAAATGATAGAAGTAGTAATAGTTGGCAGCAGCG
>JAESST010000205.1 GCA_016763995.1 Flavobacteriales bacterium
GAGAAATGATGAACCAAGAACGAGGTAGGTTAGAAGAACGAATGGCGCACTTAAAACGTCAATTTAACATCTTGACAGGTTTTCAAAACAATCATGTATCTAATAAAGTTGAAAATGGCTCATTAGTAACAACAGCCTCTAACACCTTCTTTTTTGGATTAGCCTTTGGGAAGTTTATCTTTGGAGAAGAGATCATTATGGTACTTTCATTAAATTCGCCTATAGGAAAAGCTTTTGTCGATAAATTGAAAGGAGATCAGATCTCTTTCATGAATCAAACGCATCAAATTAAATCGATTTGTTAAATGGGTTCGAAAATTCTCTACTATTTAGTAATTATTCCAATTTCTAAACTTCCCTTCGGAATATTATACCTCATCTCTGATATTCTATACCTTGTTCTTTATAAAATCATTGGATATCGTACAAAAGTGGTCTCTCAGAATTTAAGAAATTCATTTCCTGAGAAATCTGCAAGCGAGATTCAAAAAATAGAAAGTGAATTTTATGCTCACTGTGTGATCTGGTAATAGAGAGTTTAAAAGCATTTTCCATTAGCTTAAAAGAAGCTCAAAGACGGATGAAAGATCGAAACATTGAAGTCGTCAATCAGTATGCGAAAAAAGGCAGGCAAATTGTTATGGTTGGCGGTCACTATGGAAATTGGGAAATGTTTGCTATCACCATTGGGGAGTCTTTAGCAAATAATGCACTGGCGCTTTATACTCCATTAAAGAACGAGTTTATTAATGAAAAAATTACTAAAGGTCGCTCTAAATATGGATTAGGCATGCTCTCTATTAAAGAGATAAAGGCAAAAATGGAAGACTTAAATAATGACTCTTATACCATTATTTTTGGCTCTGACCAATCGCCAAGAAAAACGCAAAGAGCTTATTGGATGAAATTCTTGAACCAAGAAACTGGCATTCAATTCGGCACGGAAAAGTTAGCCAAAGAGTTTGATGCAGTTGTTATTTTTGCCAGCATCCACAAAGTAAAAAGAGGACATTTTGAAATAGAGTACGAATTAATTACCGAAACTCCGAATGAAACAGAGGTGGGATACATCACTAAAACTCATACCCAAAAGTTAGAAAAAATTATTCAACAACAACCTCAACATTGGCTTTGGAGCCATAAACGATGGAAGCATCAACGGCCTGAAGGAGAAATTTTGAATTAATAGCTTTATCAAACCCAAGAACTTTTAATCCATTGGGTGCCGACATACTTTGATTGAACTGATAGATTTTGTGCCACTTTGCTTTAAATTGAACAGAAACATCTTGAGGAACTCTATAAATCAACACATTACTTTCTATACAAGTCTAAGGCTTGATTTAATAGCATTCGAATTAAGCCTATTTCAATGTCTTTATTTGGGTTAACGCTCAATATTTTCATTCTTGCTCTTCCTCCTGACTCTAATTGAGAATGATCTAAACTCTTTCCTTCCACAAATAGAATATAAGGCACATCCGTTTTCTTATCAGTCCATAGATAAGCAAACATCTTTTTGCCGTAACAATAGCAAGGCATTCCATATTTTCTCGTTTCCGAAACATTTTCATCTATTCCCAAAATAATGTCTCGCAAAGCAAATAAGCAGCTTCGATTAGGTTCTTCCTTACTTTGAAAATAGTTTTCTAATTCTTCTAACATGTTTAGTTCTACTTGTAAAATCACAACTCAACTGCAAGTCCTTCTTCAGCTATATGGTATCCTCGACTGAATACTTCTTTTCTTGCTTCACTATTTTCTTGTAGCAAAGGGTTCGTATGATTCATATGAATAAAATGAATTTTCTCTCTTTCTTTTGAGGGTAAATTGTTAAACAAACGTATGCTTTCTTCTACAAATGGATGTGGAATTTCTGACATGTCTCTGTTCCCTACTTCTCCATTTTTGAAAAATGTAGCATCCAGAAATGCAACATCTACTGCCTTAATTTCATCTACAATACTTCTATTCCATTTGCTCCATTTATCAATGTCAGGAATAAATAAAACCCTTTGATTTTTCCCTTCTATTTTATAACCAACTGTTTCGGTGTATTCTCCTCTATGAGGGACGAAAAAAGGAGTCACTTTAATTTCAGAAGTCAATTGAATACCTGAGTCTGATTGCAAGGGGACTAATTCAATATTTTTCAACTTAATCAACTGACTCCAAGGTCCATTATTGCTTAAATATTCATACATCTTCGGCATAACGAATACTGGAACTTGATCTGCTCCCATTGCTTCTCTTCCCAAATGAATTAGCCCTGTGTAATGTCCCATATGAGCATGTGTCAAAAAGATGCCATCGGGCATCACAATTGATTTGTTCCCTGCATAATCTGAAAGCATCTTCGTTTGATCTTTAAAATCTGGAGAGGCATCAAATAGCCATGTTTTCTTTGTATCAGTATCAACGATTCCCAGACTCACAACCATTTTTTTCTTTTTTGTACTTCCCCATACAGATACACAACAGGATTTAGTACAACCAATTTGAGGAAAACCTGCATCTTGAACATTACCCAAAACAACCAGAGATGATTTTGTTAGCGTTTTTACTGTTGCTTGCATAGGAACATTCACTTCTTCTTTCTTGTCCTTTTGATCTTGATTACATGAAACAAGGACCATAAAAAGCATGAAAACGCAAACAAATTGTTTCAAACAGAACATATTTAAATGAACAAAATAGTCAACAGCAAGCCTATTGATCCAATAATCGTTGTAAAAACCCCCAGTTTCTTTGATTGCAGCCAACCAGAGGCGCCCATAACGAAAAGCAATGCCATAATTCCAATAAAAAAAGCAACAACTCCAATAATACGCGGCATAAATAGCTCTGATTGAATTACTTCAAAGGGATATCCAGGAATTGTCATCATCATCAACTTCGTCATTGCAAAAACAGCAACGATAAAAGCAATCGCAGAAACAGATGTACCTGATACTAGAATATTTAACGCTCTACCTTTCCTTTTAGAAACAATAAGAGTCCCTAATATTGAGGCTGAAAAGCCTCCTAAAAAAGCACTGATAAATATCGTTTGTGAAGCAAGTTCATTTAAATAAGGGAATGGCAGTTCAATCATATTGTATCTTTTGATTATTCAATAAGTCTTAAAAATACAATATGATTTGGGAACCCACTAATTTTCGAGCCCTATGATTCTTAGACCTATTCCATCAGAATATCTTCACCCTAATCTACTTCCGTTTGAACTCAATATTTCTCAAGTTCACCATAGAAAAGCAAAAAGCAATCGGTTCTTCTTTTTCATTTTTTATAAATTCAATTTTCCCTTCTGGCCATCCCTCTACTCTAAAGGCGCCATTTCCCAAGGGAGTCAAGACCATTTTAAAACGAGTATGCTTTGTAGCAATTAGGATTACAGATAGTAAAAGGGACAAATGTGTTGAAAATCCTAGTGAATTTTCGGATAAGGTTTAAGCGCAATAAACTATATTCCTTATGGCATTTTATTTAATGATCGAGAATTACATTTATATTCAATTATCTGTAAAGACTTGCATATCGTCTCTTGTTCTAGGTTCAATCTCATATTCTGTATCATACTGAGCAGAAAAACCTGTTACCGAAAAACTGTCTGAGATCTGCCATTCAATAGTATCACTAAGCAAACCTGTAGAAGTATTGATAAAAATATTCAGCAAACCTGATCCATCATTTATATATACTTTGTAACCATATGGAAGATCGTTAAACAAACTATCAATTATACCACTCGTATGAAGAATCATTCCTTCAGTAGATTCATCAACTTCTCCTGTCTTAACATTTACCGCTGAAATCAATTTAGTTTTCCCTTTTTTCAATGCTGTTACTTCTTCTATGAAGAGCATATTGTTGGACTCTCCAAGAATCCCCGTTACTTCCACTATTTCTCCCAACTTAAATTCATCCTGCATAGGAGGAATAGAATCGATAATGTAAATACCCGCCGTGTTATCCTGTAATGCATAACCAAACGGTGTCGATGAGAAGAAATTTCCGGAAGCAACCGAAATTGTTCCTTGTATTCTTACTTCAGATCCAATTGATAAATTCCTTGCTTGTTGAATAGGAACAACAGTTAAGGAACTTGATGATTCTGATTTATTATCCTGCTTTGATTGGCAACTTATCAAAACAATCAGGATTATAAATAGGTATAAATTATTTTTCATGTCGATCAAATAGATGTATTCTTAATTGTGCTTTTCTAACTATGTTCGGCCAACATTTTTTACCAAAAATCAATTTTAACAAAGCCATTATTTAAGATATTAAATGTAGTCAAAATATCCTTATTTAGCACATTAGGCATGCATTGCAATTATTGTAGCACCTTCTATTTAATAGTTTTTACGCTTATCTGTTTCTTTCTATTTCCTTTTTTCATTGGTTTTGGATAAAGTTTCCTTTTAGTTGGGTTTAACTTTATCGATTGGCAACAATTTCTTCCAGTCAAAATAATCTAATTTTATACTCTCTTCCTTTACCTATTGACCACCAGTATTTTTCCTTAAGAACCAGAACATTGCTATCCATTTTAAATCCTGAATAATAACTACTATCGGAATTTTCGCCATGTTCTCCATGCTCAGAATAAATTAAAGATGAAAAGTTATCTCCCCTAGATTATGGTTCTTATGGTTAATAAGGCTAAGCTTATTATTGGCACATTATTTGAAGATTATCTAAAGTAAAAGCAGACAGGTTAATAGTATCTTGCTTTCTCCAGTCACTTGGATTAGTTAAGTTCACTGCCGCCATAAATCAGCAATTCTTGCTGGTCGATGAACATCCTCAGTAGCTTGTAGTACTGAGTTACATTAATTCTTACTTGGCCTAAAACAAGTTGATTTAGGCCAATCATCATCAATAAGTTTTAATAATTATCTTTTTATATGTGCTACATGGTTTAGTAATAAAGTTATCTAAATTTCATGTTCACTTATCAATTTTTAGCTTATCTAAATTAACTCTGTAGACACTTAGTACCTTGTTTTTATCGTTTTTAGATTTATAATAGAAGAAACCTAATTTTTCGATAAGTTTAATTGAACTTTTATTTTCTGGCATTGTGCTTGCCAAAATGATCCTTAAATCAGTTAATTCAATTATAAAATTCATGACAGCATCCGATGCTTCATAAGCGTATCCATTATTTTCAAATTGAGGTAGGAATGCAAATCCGAGATCATAAAAGTCAAAGTCTTCTCTTTTGATTAATGTAATAATGCCCAATTTATTCCCATTTTCATTTAGTTGAACAACCCAATAAGTAACCGCACTATTACTCTTGATTTTTTCAATATAATTCAAGGCATCCTCTTCATTTTGGATATTTCTATCCCCAATAAACTTAAGCCAACCATCAGTATTGAGTAGCTCTAAAATAAATAGACTATCTTCGCTTTCTAACTCTTTTAAAGTGATTCTCTTTGTTACTAGTTCTCTAATAGCCATTATTTTTTTCGATATAGATTAAACAGAACATTGAATTTTAGCTTAATTACTTTATACGGTTTTAAACGCTATTTTCCAAGAATCGTCCGATTGTCTTCTCCATGCGATTATATAGGTTCCAGAGTTTTTGCAAGTTCAGTATCTAAAACTATCGCTTGCTCATTTAACTGATTATTCTCCTGACATCCAACTACTGTCAAAACTGACAAAATCAAGTAAAGAAATCTACTTAGATTTTTCATGTCTATTTATATTAATTAATACAATGATTAATATATGGTTTTGTGATGATTATGAAAAATAATTATCAAGTAAATAAAATACCTCGATAGTAGAAGCGTAATTCCCGTCTGTAAAACAGCTCCAGAATTTAACTCATTAAATATTATAATTCTTTACTCTCTCCTTCTTCTCTAAAGTCTCTTCTCAAATGAATATTCGAACTTTCACCTAATTGATTTTCTCCTCCTTGCTCTTCAATTACCTCCTAATTTTCAATTCCATTCTTTATAGGGAATTAGTTATTCGCCAAAAGCCTTCCTAGCGTTTCGTCAAGAACTTCTGCATTTACATCTTCTAAAATAACATTGCCTTCATGGTCTAGCAAAAACGATGTTGGGACTTTAGATATATTACATTCAATACAAATTGGCGACTCCCATCCTTTTAAATCTGAAACATGAATCCATGAAAGTTCATTTTCTTCAATACCTCTAATCCACTCTTCTTTATCTTGATCTAATGATATTGCATAAATCTCAAAGCCTCTATCCTTATATTTATTATAAGCAGGTAAATAATAATAGCAGTTTTCCTCACTACAAAGCACATTTCCTGAAGCCCAAAACTGAATCAGCGTAAACTTATTCAATGACGGATCTAAAACAATCGTCTCTCCATTTGGAGATTCCATCGAAAGGTTTTTGAATTGCGAATGACTATCAACACTAAGCATCCATACAACTGAAGCTCCTACTAATAAAATGATGGAAGCAGCAATTTTCAAGCCCATCCAACTTTTCCTTCTTGATGAAATACTTTTTGTACCACTTATCTTGTTTAAAGATTTAGCAATAGAACTCCATAAGATTTTATCAGGCCTTATTCGATCAAATGACCCTTTATTCTCTTGAATTAATTTGTCCAACTCATCCATAGCTTGATGCTTTTGTCATTAATAATTTTAATTTTTTCTTAGCACGACTTAATTGAGAGATTGAAGTTGAAACTTCAATGTTTAAGATTTCTGAAATCTCATCGTGATCATACCCTTCTAATAGGTATAAAGAGAACACGGTTCTATAACCATCTGGCAATTGATGCAGTGCTTTATAAAGCACATTTAACTTTTCCTGCACATCTCCTTCAGGCAAGCCTTCATTTGATGCCTTTATTTCTACTGTTATTTCATTCTCACAGAAAATTTCTTTCCTTCTCTTTTTTAATTGATCTATACTTTGGTTAACAACAATACGCTTGAACCACGCACCAAAAGTAGATTGATAATTAAATTGCTTGAGAGATGAAAAGGCTTTAACAAAAGCTTCTTGAAGAACATCCTCAGCGTCTTCTTTATTGTTTAGAATTCGATATGATGTATTTAACATCGCGATGCTATAATAGCTGTAAAGCATATGCATCGCATCTTGATCACCAGTTTTAGCTCTTTCTATTTCAAGCTTCTTTGGTTCAAGACTAAAATTATTTCGAGAGGCTTCACTCATTCATATCAGACATCTTGTACAAATCTATGGATACAAAACGGCACCCTTTTTGAAACTCTAAAGCTTTAATAAAAATGCTTTTAAGCGTTCTCCGTAAATATCTTGGGCAATAATTTCTCCTTGTTCATTCAACAAAACATTATGTGGAAGACTCTTAATACTATAAGTTTTTACTACTTCTGAACGCCATCCCTTTAGATCAGAAACATGATTAATCCACTCTAATTTATCTTGTTGAATTGCTTTTAACCAAGCATCTTTATTCATGTCAAGTGAAACACTAAATATCTCAAAATGCTTCGCTTGTTTAAATTTAAAGTCTTTAAATTCATTATATGTGCCAACTAATTCAGGATGTTTTCTTCTACAAGGTCTGCACCATGAGGCCCAAAAATCGATTAAAACTATATTCCCTTTTAATGAGGAAAGTTTAATATCAACTCCTTCAGTATTATTGAAGTCAATTTCGGGAGCTAAGTTTCCATTGTTAGGTGTATAAGCAGAAAAAATAATTCCTAGAAGAAGGAAAGTAAATGTTTTAGATAATAATTTCATGTCTATTATTTTTATATTTCTATCCCTAAAGACTGATCAAGAAATAAAATAATGCATGGATTAGAATAAAACTTCATTAATCTCGGAAACTCAGTTCTCTTTTAAACCTGGGCTCGATTATTAGTTAGAAATTCAGATTTTCAGAAGTGGTACTATACAAGGCATATTTTTAGAGAGATAGCAGGCTATATTCTAAAAAATTAACGCAGTAGATTGTTATTTCTGTGAAAATTTTCATAGTTCTGTAGATCAACAGTAATCTTTTTCTAAAATTTACTATTTATCTAGGTTCTGAATTATTAAGAAGAAGCAAACTCCAATTTTAAAGGACCCGACTCCTATAAAACAAATTTTAACAGACGACGCAACTGCTAAAAAAACTCGCAGACTTAATGTAATTACATCCTCTTTCTCACCATCTTCTCCAAGGCATCTACCCACATCGGATGATCATTCAAACTTTCAACCAATTGAACTTTCTCTCCTCCATGCTCTTCAAATATCCCTTGGTATTCTATTCCAATTTCAACGGTAGTTTCTAAGCAGTCTGCAATAAAAGCTGGACTAAATACCAAGATTTTTTTGTCCCCTAGCTTGGCTCTTTCTTCAATCACCTTATCGGAGAATGGTTTGAGCCATTTATTATCTAAACGGGATTGGAATGCAACTGTATACTTTTCTTTAGGGATGTTTAGTTTTTCAACCAACAATCGAGTCGTAGCATAACAGGTCGCTTTATAGCAATACTTATTCTCTTCGGTCATTTCTGTTTCACAATCATGATCTGAGCAAAGCACACCATCTTCATGCACCTTGTCTACATGTCGTTCAGGTAAACCATGGTAGCTGAATAAAATGTGATCATATTCTTCTATTTTGTGTTCTTTCGCTTTCTCTACAAATGTGTTAATATATCCATCATCGTCCCAGAATTGACTAATCATAGAAATTTCAGGAATCACCCACCATTTACTGATAATGCGCATGGCTTTCTCCATAGCCGAACCCGAACTAGCCGATGCATAATGCGGAAACAAAGGAATGATGATGATTTTTTTATAGTTCAACAATTGCAGCTCCTTCAACACCTTACCCATACTTGGATTTTGATAGCGCATGGCCAAATGAACGCCAAACTTGTCTCCAAGCTGTGCTTGTAATTTCTTAGTGATACTTTCTCCATGGATCATTAGAGGAGAACCTCCCTTCGTCCATAGTTGTTTATAGATATTGGTAGAACCAGCTGCTCTAAACGGTACAATAATTAAGTTCACCAAAATTTTCCTCAATAACCAAGGTAAGTCAATAACTCGAGGATCATTCAAAAACTCAAATAAATACCGACGTACCGCACCAACTTTAGCTTCATCTGGCGTGCCTAAGTTGATTAATAATACTCCTGTTTTCGACATGGTTTTGCGTTAACTAAAAACAGCAAAAAGATGTTCTTTTTGCTGCTTTATTCATTTTAATTCAATTTCAATTCTTAAATATGAATTGCTCTATTTCCTGTTGCTCCTAATGCTGCTTCTCTGATTGATTCAGTAAAGGTTGGGTGAGCATGACTAATTCTAGCAATATCTTCCGCCGTTGCTCTGAATTCCATTGCAACAACTGCTTCTGCAATCATATCTGCAGCTCTTGGTCCGCAAATGTGAACACCTAAGACTTCATCGCTTCTCTTGTCCGCCAATATTTTCACTACCCCATCTGTATCCATACTTGCTCTTGCTCTTCCACTTGCTTTAAAAGGGAATGAGCCTACTTTGTATTCAACTTTTGTTGCTTTTAATTCTTCTTCTGTTTTACCTACACTTGCTACTTCGGGCCAAGTATAAACTACTCCTGGAATTAAATTGTAATCAATGTGCGGCTTTTCTCCATTAATAAACTCTGCGACATAAGTTCCTTCTTCTTCAGCTTTATGTGCTAGCATGGCTCCTTTTACGACATCTCCAATGGCATAAATATTCGGTACGTTAGTTTGTAAATTTTCATTCACTTCAACCCTACCTCTATCGTCTGTTTTAACACCTGCCTTATCCAATCCAAGCTTATCAGTATAAGGAATTCTTCCCACAGATACTAGACAGTAGTCAGCCTGCAGTACTACTTCAGCGCCTTTTTTATCATCTGCCTTAACGGTAACCTCTTTCCCTTTTCTACTTACTTCTTTTACTTTATGGCTTGTGTAAAATTTAACACCTAGCTTTTTCATGGACTTCAATAACTCCTTGCTCATGGTAGCATCCATGGTTGGAATAATTCTATCCATGTATTCTACAACAGAAACTTCTGTTCCTAAACGTGCATATACCGAACCTAATTCCAGTCCAATTACTCCACCGCCGATCACAATCATTTTCTTAGGAAGCTCTTCTAATTCTAATGCTTCTGTTGAAGTGATAATTCTTTCTTTATCTAATTTAATAAAAGGAAGAGAACCGGGTTTCGACCCTGTCGCGATAATTACATTCTTTGCTTCAATCTTCTCATTTTTGTCATTATCGATTGCTATCACATTTGCTGATTCAAAAGAACCCATTCCTTGATAAACATCTACTTTATTTTTCTTCATTAAGAAGTCGATACCTCCAACCGTTTGTTCTACAACTCCTCTTTTACGTTGTATCATTTGTTTGAAATTCACTTTCAAATCTTTCAATTCAATTCCGTGTTCTGTAAAATCGTGCTTTGCTTGATGATAGTGCTCAGATGAGTCTAATAAGGCTTTAGAAGGAATACATCCAACATTCAAACAAGTACCGCCAAGAGTGCTGTATTTTTCAATTAAAGCGGTTTTCATTCCAAGTTGAGCACATCTAATTGCTCCAACATATCCACCAGGGCCTGAACCAATTATTACTACATCGTATTTTTTCATCTATCTATATATTATTTCGTCTAAAGTCAAATGCAATTTTCCATACTAATATCTCAGTTGATATTGAGAAGTAGGATGGTTCATTTCAAAATTCTCATCTAAAATTGGGTAGGCAAAGTTAGTCAAACTAGCTCTTTTTCATCTGTTAATATTTATTGTTTTTCATTGGTCAGATGCGATTCGCTATTAAGCATTTCAAGTGCCATTAAGAATTCGAATTACTCATTTCGTACTTAATCGCTGCCCTGTTTTATTCAAACTTTTTACAAGCGTGAGTAAAATCATTAATGGAGCTACAAAGCTCATAACTCTTCCAATAAAGTCACCATATTGAACATAAAAGGTCTGTTGATCACTCAAGGAGACTTTTGCTGAAATTACTGCAGGCACCCACCATTCAGTCTGATCAAGGATTTCTCCTTTTTGGTCAATCACGGCTGAAATCCCTGTATTGGCTGATCTTACAATTGCTCTTCTATTTTCGATCGCTCGTAACCTAGCATAAGCTAAGTGCTGATGATAACCCGGACTATCATCCCACCAACCATCATTGGTAATAATCGCAAATATATTTGCTCCTTTTCTACTGTATTCAGTTACATATTCTCCATAAATGGACTCATAACAAATAATAGGAGCCAACACTGAAGAGCCTGTCTTAGAATAAAACAATGTAGGGGAATCAGTTGTTCCGTAGCCTCCAGAAGTTCCTCCTAAGTTGATCGAAAGTTTCTTTAAAAAAGGAATAGATGAAATAAATGGCACTTTTTCTACGCCAAGCACAAGTTTAGATTTAATGTGCATTTCTGTATTTTCCGAACTATCTATAAATATTGCATCGTTATAATTTTCATAGAAGCCATTTCCATCTTTAAACGGCTTCGCTGCACTCGTCAATTCTTCCCCTGGCAGAAAAAGGCGAGACGACAATGAGCCTATGACCGTTTTTAAATTTGGAAATGAATCTATCAATAATCTAATTTGTTCCGTTGCATATAGGTATTCCACCTCATGCTCCCAATGAGGCTCAGGAATTGCTGTTTCAGGAAATAATAAATAATCTGTTGAAAGCGTCACTTTTTCACGAGCCAATGCCATCATTTTATCAATCTGTTCAGACGGGGCTATTCTGAAAATTTTTCGTTGTAGGGATCAATATTAGGTTGTACAATTACTACCTCTACTTGCTCGCCGTCCATATTTACATCATTGGCGATCCAAGAGGATACTCCGAATGAGCTAAGCAATAAAACAGCCATAACCGCAATATATTTAAAAATAATATTGCTCTTATATTCCAGATTTTTTAATGCAAAAAAGGCCAGTAGGTTCATGATTATAACAAAGAGCGACCCGCCTAGGACTCCTGTATATTCATACCATTGAACTAAACTCGGCTTATTGGCAAATACATTCCCAAAGGTTAGCCAAGTCCATGAAAGCTCCCAGTTTAGGTGCAAATATTCGAATGCCAACCAGTATACTACCAAGCCAATATAGCCTTCTTTTTTACCTAGCTTTATTTTAGTCATGTGAAATAACAAGAAAACAATCGACATGAAAAGAGAATTACAGACAATGGCCATTGCTGCTCCCCAATCCGAAGCATAATAAATCCAATAAGTTGTAATTAAATTAAATAGAAAAAATCCAACGTAAGCATTCGCAAATACTTGAAGCGGCGCGAATCCTTTTTGTTTTGAAATATAGTCTTCTACCCATAGTAATGGGAAAAGCGCATAAAATATAGTAATAAGGGTATCTCCAATGGCAGGCCAAGAAAGTGCCAATAAAATTCCAGTGAACGAAGAAAACAACAATAATTTAATCTTACTCATAGCTTTAAATCTGTAAACAAAACTATTAATATTTAACTTTGCCCATCTAAATTTTGTTAACATGAAAAAAGTTTTATTTATTGCCTTGTTTTTACCCCTCATTGTTATCGGGCAAATCATCCGTCCTGACAGTACTTCCATCAACTTTGGAAATGTGATGGTAGGTGACACCGACAGTGTACAGATTGTTCTTTCAAATACCAGTTCAAGCGCAGTAAACGTAAATAACGTAAAGTTCTATTCTACCTATTCTGAAATGCCTTTTACTTCTTCAGACACGTCGTTTACAATTATAGCAAATGGCACAAAAAACATCTGGGTTTACTTTAGTCCAATACAAAATATATTACACAATTCTACCATGGTCATTCAGCACAGCGCAACAAGTGGACATGAACCTATCGCTCTTATTGGGCAAGGGAAATTCCCATTAACTTATTATAATTCTACTGAAAACTTAAGTGAACAAGCCTTAAAAACAGCCTTAAAAACAAGACTCGCATTTGGTTACACTTCTTTTAGTTACAATGCTGCTAGAGACCATATGTTTATGACCATTGACAACAAACGATTTAATGGACAAGGCGCCACTGTGAATACCTTAGAATGTGTGTATACAGGTTATAATAAACTAAGCTATACTAGCCGTAGTAATGCACAAAGCACTTCTCCGCAATTCAATACAGAACATACTTTCCCTCAAGGGTTTTTCAATTCTGCAAGTCCCATGAGAACCGACATACATCACTTATACCCAACAACAAATAACTCAAACTCTCAAAGAGGAAGTAAAGCTTTTGGAGTGGTAACAAATGGGACTGCGGTAACTCTCGGAGGTGGATCTTTTTATACTAGTTCAACCTTCGAACCTAGAAATGTTCAGAAAGGAGCGACAGCAAGAGCGATGATGTACTTTGTTCTTCGTTATCAAGATTATTCAAATCATTTTTCATCGCAAGAAACCATCTTAAGATCATGGCATAATGCCTACCCTGTAACATCAGTAGATACTGCAAGAAATAATGCCATCGCAAGTTTGCAAAACAATAGAAATCCATTTATTGACTATCCTCAATTAGAGAAAAGAATTACCAACTTTGTTATTAATTCAGTAGCACCCTCAAGATTCACTCTTGATGTTTTACAAACAGCAGTAGATTTTGGAAGCTTCATAGCTCAACAAGCAGATACTTTTGATTACGTTCTTGTAAATACTGGGAATCAAGTGATCAACTTTACCAGTTTTGCATTGAGCAGTACCTCTGTATTTTCATTCGCTACAGGCTCGGGAACGAATACTTCTTTGAACCCCGGAGATGCATTACAAATTTCAATTGTTGCCAATACTCAAATGACAGGAACATTTAATGAGAACTTAACTTTCTCTACTAACTTGATTTTTCCGTTTAATAACTTCACCATTCCTGTTCGAGGCTCATCCATTATTACTTCTATTGATGAGAATAATTTAGAAAGTCAATTATCAGTTTTTCCTAATCCATTTCAAAATAAGGTTACGGTTAGAACTTCAGATGATCGTCAATTAAACATTCAACTATTTGATGCTTTAGGAAAAGAGACAAATGTTAACCTTGTTTCAAACCATAAAGGAGATATGATTCTTTCAACTGAGCAGTTGGCTAGAGGGGTTTACTTTTTAGAAATAAGACGTGGAACTGAAAAGTTAGTTAAAAAATTGATCAAGTAATTATTGGTTACTTAACGGAGAAGATACATTTTACCAAAGTCCTTTACAAAGGAATTATCTATTGAAGTGTTTCTTCTTTCAATATTATTGCCATTGATTTTCATTTTAACTCTATAGAGATAAACTCCATTTGCTAACTGATCGCCGAAATCATCTTTCCCATCCCAAGCAAACTCCGTAATGTTGTTCCCGATGTGGATTGGCCCCAATTCGTCCTCATCAATTTCTCTTATTACTTTCCCTGTTATGGTCATAATTTGAATCAATATTTGGTCAGGAATTTCATTGCCTGTTAGGGTGAATACAAAACGGGTTGAAGTTGAAAAAGGGTTGGGATAGTTCAATAAATGCGTAATAGTCGATTTATTAACCACTTCAAATTCTACGCGATAATCTTGCTTTCCTGATTCGTTCCCTGACTTATCTTTTGCTCTAACTCTAAGTTGATAAATCCCATCTTCGGTCAAACTCGGATTAAAAATAACTCTTGCCGTATTGTTAGGCAAAGTAGCCGGTGTAAACTGAATTTCATAATTGGTATTTGCTCCATAATTCATCAACTCCTCACTACCATTTGGCTGACGTAAATAGAGTTCAAAGGAAGAAGTATCGTCAATTGCTAAGAACGAACTATTGTCTTTCAAATCGATTGAAATTGTTGGTGTTGACGAAATTATTTCACGATTTAAAATATGACGTCCATCAAAGGTAACATCTAATAAGGGGTTGATTCTATCTTCAAAAACATAAAAATTATACTGCCCTATATTATTAAAGTAATTTTTTTCTAGCACTTCTTCTTCAGGATTCACCTGAATAGTTAAGGTATTATTTCCTATTAGATTCCCAGTAGAAAATGTTACTTGCACCGTTTCATTGCCTCGAGATGAGATAGAATCAACAGTTATCGTATCGATCGAATGAAATTCACCCCTTCCATCTATCACTGTAAATACAACTTTAAATTGCTCTAACTTAACTGCTGTTGGGTTATCGATTTCCACTTCAAACGTAACATCTTCTCCTTGTTCTAAACTGTCTTTACTTATTGAAAGAAAACCTGCGGGGTTTAAGACTCCATCTGGCAATTCAGTAAAATTAACTTGCCAACGATCCAATTGTGGTGGTGTTTGTGTAGCACTATCTGTCCCACTGAAATTCAGTTTCAACCTTTGGTAAATGCTTTCATCCACAAGAGAGCTAAAGCTTGTATCTAATCTCATTTCGCGTGAGGTAAACAAAACATGCTCATCATTTTTTTGGTCAATCCCAATCAACTCTACTAAAACACTATCATAAGAATTAGCCTCTAAAGAAGAAAAGCTATAGGAAAGACGATTAAAATTTTGAGATGGCCCAAGATCAACAGAAGTCATTTGTCCAAAATCAGCGCTTGTTGTTAAGGTCCTTTTTACCGAGATCTTGTCACTAACAGAGTTCCCTACCGCTTCTATAACAGAATTAGGATATCCTTTTCTGGCTGTAATGATAAATGGATATTCATTCTGAATATCGTTCATTACAGTTGCTCCCAAGTTTTCAAATGCTTGAAAAATCGTACTATCAAAATTCTTTATAAAGTCATAATCAATATTAAACCAGTTATAAATCGCTATGTAGTTACCTTTTGGAACAGAGTTATTCAACATATCTCTCATCGCCCTCAATTGAATGGTATCCCTTGCTTGGAAATTAAATACACGTTCCGCTCTAAAGCGATTCGGAGAACACCAATCATCGACACTATTAGCCTGTTGAAAATTATTCTGCGGATTCTTACCGTAATAAGGAGTCTCCCATGTTTCTAAAGTAACCGAGTCCAATATCGCAATTAAAAATGCAGGGTTCGGATAGCAACTCCCTTTTTCTCTTATGTCGTTATCTAGAGCATACCGAATATCATTTCGTACTGATCGACTTGGCCTTCCACCAATAGTAGTAACTGCCAATTCACTCACCTTTGTTGTAAAATCAAATTTCCTATTCGTCTGATTTTGCACTAAAAAGAGATATTCATTCGCATTAAACTGTTCAAAATGATCCTGCGCAAAACCACTTTCACCTGCAATGTATTGAAACGATACTGTCCTCCAATTGAAAGGTTCACCAAAAGCAGGCACCTTACTGACTCTCCAATAATAAACAGCACTATCAGGCATACTTTGCAATAAGCTAGGACTCCAACTTAACATTCCTCCCTTACTAATAATTGCTGTTGATTCTTTATTCACACTACTAAATAACAAGGTAGTATCTAATTCAAAAACATAGCTTTTTTCGACTTCAAAAGCAAATGCAGTAGATGCATTTAGTGTAGGTGATTGACTTCCTATGATCGAATAATTGTATGGGTAAATTGGGATAATTTCTCCTGAACGAATTAGTACCTCGAAATCTACTCGATTATTATTTTCATCTAATTCTTTGATTTGACTTAAGGGGTCAATTAAAAAAGTGAATTCATTTTTCCCAACATCTGTCAAAGAATTAATTGGTAATTCAAACTCAATAAATCTTTCAAATGAAATCGGTGCTACAATTCTAGAAATTAAGGAATCGTTTGTAGAAGAATTTGGAAATTTTCGATTCAATTGAATTAAAACTGAATCTGTAA
>JAESST010000206.1 GCA_016763995.1 Flavobacteriales bacterium
ACTGGTGGCACCTTTGAAGGTGAAAAATTGCGCGGGACGCTGTTGCCCAGTGGCGGTGACTGGATACTGGTCGACGACCAGGGTGTCGGTCACCTCGATGTCCGCATTACTCTTCAAACCGATGACGGTGCTTTACTCTATGTGCAGTATTACGGCGTGCTGGAAATGACCGAGGCAGTGATGACGGCAATGGCCGGTGGCAAGCCCACAGAGTTTGGTGATATTTATTTTATGACCCAACCCCGGGTCGAAACTGCTGATGAACGCTACCAATGGCTCAATAATATTGTCGCCGTTGCCGAGGGACGAGTTGTCGAGAGTGCTGTCGAGTATCAGGTTTATGAAGTGGCTAATAGTTAGTGCCCACGCGGTGAAAAATTATCTAACCTGATACCCCATCAAATTACTAACTAATGACGATCTTTATCCGTAAAAAATGGCGAAGGATATTCCTGCTTTAGCGTTTCTCCATCATCACTTTGCTTAATTGTTCCTGGCATTATTTGTTCAGGTTTGACCGTGACACTACTATCTCCGTTTGCAGCTATTTCATTAATTTGCGAAAAAATAGTTGGAATGGAAGGTTCGGTGGGCGCAAAGTCTTTCACCTTGGGGGCCTTAGCCACCCACTTTAAAAGATGTTGACCAACATCCTGATAATACGATGGAAATTCTCTCGACGAATCTTCAACAAAGGTTTTTGCTCCTTTGAATCTTCCTGATAGATCGACAACACGTATAACTTCTAGATAAGTTGGTAATGTTTTAACTCCTGGAGGAATTAAGATTGAAGGGTTTTCGATTGTCTCAACCAAGGGGGCAGCAGTCATCGGGATTCGATTTGGCCAATATGCTCTGACTGATACGCTGGTTAGCTCCATACCTTTCAGTTGGCGAGTAATCCAATTTATAGAGGCGGTAGCTTTGCTTTTGTCCTTCGGTGCTTCCAACTTCATGCTGATATTTATTGTTCGCCGAATGCAATCTGCGGAGAAGATTAACTTTGATGCGGCATTGGGAATGTCGAACTCCGCACAAAGGTTGCTCTCCTTGGCAAAATGATTACAATCCTCAGCAAAATTTAATTCGGCGTTTTTCTCCCGCGCGCGGGATAGTGCAATTTTAACTGGCTGCCCAATAGCCATACTAAGATTAAGAGCCAGATGGCGCAGAAGCTGGTGCCATCCCGACACCGATTGCTTAACAAGTTCAGCATTCCTATTTAAGGCCGCCCCTTGTTGTACTGAATGGCACACATCTTTCCAACAACTCGGCATTTTCGTCATTGACGAAACCCCTGAGGAGTCGTGATCAAGATAGCGTACCAATTCACTCAAGATAAACGCCTGCTCAGGATCGTCTATGCCTTTGTTCCCCGTTAACAGTACTGCTTTTGATTTCAGCGATAGCCATGAAAAATGATACAGCTCAACCGAACGAACTTTATTCTTTGCAACTTTTACCGGATGGTGTGTTGGGGTAGTTGCGAACTGATTTGATATTGTAATTAGGGCATTAATGCCATTTTGTTTTGCCAGATCTAAATATTCTTCCACTTGCTCTGTGGTAAGTTCGGCATTTCCAATCTTCGATTCAACTAATGCAGTCCAGTACTTTGAGCCGTTTGATATAACCACCAAGCCATCTGGCCTAGGCTTTTTACCTTCTTTGGGCTCTTTGAAGGTGACTTCTGTATAACAAACGATTTTCAAACGCTTGCCTACAGGCGCGCCCGCGCTTGAGAGGACGTCCCTAGCGAATGCAGGTACCACCATAAAAGATGCTAACAAACTGGAAGTTGCACGCTCTTCTCTTTTTGAGTCTGCGACCGTCGGGATAAGACGCGCTAACTGTCCAGAGGCAAGAAGCTCCGTTATTCCTGATGACATTACTATCTCCCTATACCTATATAACTGCTTTATTTGCACATTGCATGTTCAATACCGAAGCATAGTAATTGGATGCGACATATTTACACAACCTACGGGCAAAAATATTATCAAACTACTTTTTGAACAATCTCCCTAATCACTTCACATATTTGATAATCACTCCAGATCAGGGTTAACCCGAAAGTGACCAGCGAAAACCTGGATTTTTCTATATTGAAAAAACTCGTATGCAAAATAAAATATCTGATCAACATTTAGAATATAATATTTGTCGTAACCGACAACCATTGAATATGGATCATTAAGGATTGGTTTCAATCTGTTCAAGTGCTCGATAATTAGTTGGATTAAAGATTCTTTAACGAAGTTATAGTATTCTACGTCCCGTCGTCTGTAGGGAACCTTTATTTATTTAAGGTATCTTTTATGGGACCTAATGCTAAAAGAGAAAAAAGATGACTCGCTTTTCGGGTGTTGTAATAGCTATCCTAGCTCTGATTATTCAACCATTAATGGCAGGTGCGTTGACGATTGCACCGAATAGTTGGACGGCTAGCACCGTGAATTCAACTCCTGTCCTTGCAGACCTCCATCCAGTAAGAAGCACAACCGTATCGAAATATGACGATGATCTTTACATAGACCAAGACCAGGATGGGCACGCTCATTACGCACTTACGATCAATAAAAAAAATGATTCCACCCCATGCCATAAAGACCTATCTGGCCTTCAGGAAGAAAAAACCAGCTGTGACTCCAATTGCGAAATTCCGGGTTACTGTTCAACCACCTGTGTTCCTGGTTATATTTATTTTCAGGAAAAACCTCTCCCTTCTCTAGGCCAACAGCGAGTAATGATTATCATTGCTGCCAAAAATCATTTCATCTCTGCAACTCGTTCGCGTGTTTACTACCCTCCTAGACTTTCCTAAACATCCGAAGCAGTGCTTCTGCGCAAGGCTTATATCAGCCCCGGACTCTGAACGATCTTGTTAAATCTGACGGCGTAGCATCCTTCTACCATCAATTATCTTCTAAACGAGCCTAGAAACATGGCCGGACACCTTTTTGGGATGTTATACCGATTTCTTACACCAGTTAGTAATGTATACACGGAAATACCGGAGTATTTATGAACAAAACTTGGCATTCTTCGGGAACCAGACCTGGTTTTAATATCCCTAGCCTGGCGGCTCTGTGGATGTTGGTATTCGCTATCGGTATGACAGCGAATTTATCCCCGGCCAATGAGCAAACGTCTGGAACAGTACTCACAGCAGAACTAACCATTGATGTCGCCATTCGAGACAACCCCAATCTCGCCGCTCTGCAGGCTCGTTATCAGGCCATGAAAGAAATACCCTCACAGCAAGGCGCATTGCCTGACCCGGTGTTAAGTCTTAAT
>JAESST010000207.1 GCA_016763995.1 Flavobacteriales bacterium
CATTTCCGTGATTAGCCCATTTAGCCCCGTCCCATCTTGCTACTCTCAAATCAGGTAAACTTCCAACTCCACCACTATTCGAATCCCAACTTAGTGTAACAGAAACAGTATTTGTTCCTGAAGTTCTATCTAATATCCAATATTCTCTTGAGCTAACATTATTCATATCTCCATCTAAAAGATTATAAGTATAGCTAGGGTCTGGGTTTTGCTCATAATACCTTGCTCTAAACCTAGCACTACCACTAGATGGAGCAGAAATTGAAATTGGTCTGTATAAGCCGCTATCTCCTACAGGGAAAGAAAAAGCATCATTCCCTATTTTCTCTACAGGTCCATAAACATAAGAATCATCTGAAGCACCAAACATTGAAATGTTATCATTTAATGTCAAAAGATTAGCATCCGTTGTAATAAAGTTCCCTTCCGTAAACGTTATAGCTGTACTTGCAGTTATTGGCGTATTCAATGTGATCTCATTAACGGTATTATTTAGAACTAATCTTCTAAAAGTAGGTTCAGAGGTTGCCGCTAAGTCATTAATACTTTCTGCTACTGTTCCATCTAACTCAACGATACCTGAAGAAGAAGCTAGAGTAATTGCTGTATTTGTATTAAAGTTAATATCGCCTGCATAAGTAGAGGTTCCATTATATGCAGGGTTCAATCCCCCAGTTGAGGTTTTTATATAGCTTACCGATCCATTGAAGTCATCTCCAGTAGAATTAGAAAGTCGCATTCTTGAAGTTGAACTATTGGTAAACGATACGTCACTATTAAATATATTCCCTCCCACTGAATCATCTGATCCACTAGATGTTTTAGTTAGACTCGTACTTCCATCATATACTGTTCCTCTTGTTGTAATTCGAGGTGACGAAACGGTTAAATCTCCTCCCCATGTGCTATTGTAATTCGTAAATACAGTTGTCCCTGTAACATTTAAACTTTGAGCTGTTGCTCCTGTTTGAGTAAAGTTTCGAAAGTAGAGATTCCCAGCAACAAAACCTGCTCCTCCAATAGTAATGGTTAGTCCTGCAGCTAAAGTTCCAGTTCCTTCACTATTCCCAAACAATATCCCATCTCCACTTGCATTCGAATTGCTAAGGATAATATTACCATTATAGGTATTTGCACAACTGTTGTCATAGTTACAATAAACCTGAGAGTTATTAGCTGAGCTAGTATTGTCAATGCTTAGTGTGCCGTTAAATGTTATGTCTCCGTTATTCCCTAAATATATACGTTTGGTTGTTCCTGCACCGCTATTTGTTATTGAAGTATTCCAGCAACGCTTATACTAGAATTGGAATTGTTTGCCACATATATATATCCGTGAGTACCGCTTACCGAATTTGTCATTGTTAAACTACTTCCTATACTGACATCCCCTGAGTTACCCAAGTATATTCTTTGGTTATTCCCTGTACCATTATTTAATAAAGTCACAGTTCCTGTAACAGCTAAGGCAGAGAATGAGCTATTGGTTAAGATTACGTAATTTGTTCCCGTCCCAGTATTTGTTACCGTTAAATTCCCTCCTACGGTATTTCCTCCAGTATTATTCGCAATGTAAATATGATCGCTCCCAAAATTATTAACCTCCAAATTAGCAACAAAGGTATCGCCACTACTGTTATTCATTAATAATTGTCCACTTCCATTATTAGTTAATACGGTATTTCCTATAAAGGTATTCCCTCCTTCAGAGTTATCATCTGCTGAGCCGTTTTTTGTCAATGAAACTGTTCCAGAATAAAGCGTGCCTCGTGTAGTTATTCTCGGAGAAGAGAACACTACATCTCCACCCCAATTACTATCATAAATAGTCATTGTTGTGCTAGCTATTGCTGCTAAAGTTTGTGCCGTTGCCCCAGTCTGTGTAAAATTTCTAATATACAAAGTCCCAACTGAAAATCCAGACCCACCAATTGTTATAGTACGCCCTGCGGCTAAAGTTCCTGACCCATTGGCGTTTCCTATATAAATTCCGGTACTCGAACCTGTAGAATTTAAAATAATATTTCCATTAAAGAGATTCAATAGACTATTATAGGCCATATGAATTCGAGCACTACCCGTAGCATTTAATGTTAAATCTCCAATAAAAACATCAAGCGTCCCATCCCCCATTCGAAAACGATTACTTCCACTATTTGTAATTGTTGCATTAGCATTAAAGGTATTACCTCCTGCTGAAGCATCACTACCAGAACTTGTTTTTGTAAGCGATGTTGTACCTGAATAAACTGTACCTCTTGTAGTTATCCGAGGCGAAGAGAATGTAACATCTCCACCCCAACTGCTATTATAAATAGTCATTATTGCAGTTCCTGTTGGCGCCAATGTTTGCGCTGTAGCTCCTATCTGTGTAAAATTTCGCAAATAAAGGTTACCTGCAGAAAAACCCGCGCCGCCAATAGAAATAGTCTGACCCGCGGCTAAAGTTCCATTTCCTTCACTGTTTCCAAACAAAACTCCATCTCCACTAGCATCTGTATTTGTTATAATAATGTTTCCATTGTACGCATTTAAACTATTGTTATCGTAATGCCCATATACCTGCGATGCAGAAGCTGAACTAGAATTATTTATGCTTAGCGTGCCATTAAAAGTAACATCTCCGTAATTTCCAAGATAAATCTGTTTGGTAGTGCCTGCTCCACTATTGCTTACTGTGGTATTCCCTGTAATAGAAACAGTGGAATTTGTCCCATTAGCAACATAAACATAACTCAAATTCCCACTTGCAGAATTCGTGATACTTAAATCATCACTTAAAGTTACATCACCATTAGTTCCTAAATAAATTCTACAGTCAGCTCCTGTTCCATTATTAACCAAAGACGTTGTTCCTGTGACACTCAGAGTTGAAGCTGTATATCGGCTTAAGTATATATAACTAGTCCCTGTACCTAAATTATTAGCCGTTAAATTTCCTGCAATTGTATTTCCTGCACTATTATAGGCCAAAGTTATGTGTCTACTTCCTGTATTGTTAATGTCTAAATTGGCACCATAAGTATCAGGAGTTCCCGATGCCATACGTATATAACTACCAGAACTATTATTTAAAATTGCATTTCCGGTAAAAGTATTCCCCCCAACTGAAGTATCATCTGTACTCCCATTTTTGGTTAAAGAGCTAGTTCCTGAATAAACAGTTCCACGTGTATTAATTCGTGGAGAAGAAAAAACAATATCTCCGCCCCAATTACAATCGTAGATCGTTGTAAGCGTAGTTCCTGTTGGCGCTA
>JAESST010000208.1 GCA_016763995.1 Flavobacteriales bacterium
AATTATTGTACGGCACTGCAGAAGGTTTTATTGAGTATAAACTAACATGATTCCCACCACTTAGAGACGGTATCAAGTGTGGAAAATCATTAGGAAAGAGGTTTTTCCAATCGCACATCCATCCTCTATTAATCATGTGATTTGCGTCGTAAAGCTGGTAATACTCAAAATCCCCATTCTTTACAATATTGCTTGCACAAATAGGCACATCAACCGGACAGGGTTTTAACCGTTTGTGATTCGATAGTTTTAATTTATAAAACTCGCTTTGTTCGGCTAGTTCCCGATATATAATGATGAGATAAGAACCATTGAGTTGTAAATCGGTCACGTGAAAGGTTTTTTCACTGCTTGATTCAGGGGCATAGTAGGTACCGAAAAGTAGAAGTTCTTCGCAGCCTTCACTGCTATATAGCTCTAACTTACTAATGTCGGCAAATGGTCCTTGGCCATTGTCCGAGAATTGAACTTCAATACTATCATTGCTAGCGGTAAATTCTACATACATCCTATCTTGCCCTTCGGGGAAAGTATGGTTAGAAGAATCACCTATCTTCATCGAAAAAGCTGTTTCACAAGAGAGGCCATCGCTTTCTTCTGCTGCAAAAAGTGCAGGGCTAAAAAGTAAAGAGAATAGAATAAGTAAACTGGTAGCGAAAATTTTCATAGTGTATTATTGAATAATTACGTCTATAATATTACACATTCAGTATAACTTTTGAAAGAGTACAAATACCTGCTTTTTAACTTTTTTTATTGGGATGTAGCGCAAAAAAGGAAGAAAATAACCTTCTAAGCTAAGTACAGAAAGGGACAGCGCAATTCTAGCAAAAAGAATAAGAAGTGGGAAGTTTTTGCTTTTCGAGCCGCTCTACTCTGCTCAATGCAACAAAATAATTAAATCCGTAGTCTAGTATCAAGATTGCTTCATCCAACTTTCCATCTCAGTACAATTCCCAAAGTGCCTTTCGATACAAACAAAGCAAAGCTTTGTCCACTCAAGGTACTTGTGGAATTCGTAATTATTTGATTCGTAATTAATAAAGGTCATAGCGAACGACGACAGGAGTGCGGCTAACTTGTTAATAATACGACACATCATTCAATGGCCCTTCAAACACTTCATCTTGGAATATTGATTCGTAATTACCTGATTCGTAATTAAAAATTCCCGGATTTGTAATTCCCAGATTCGTAATTCAAGAATTAGTAATTATTCCTTCAGCACCTTAAAGGTACGTTGTTGCTCCCTATTTCTCACTTGTAACAGATACAAGCCTTTCGGCAAATGCCCGACTGAAAAACGATAAACTTTCCCCTCTCTATTCGGTAAAACATCGATGGCTTGGCCTTTTAAATTAAACAGTGTGAATGTTAGCGCTTCGCTTTTTTCAGTTTTTAATACAAAGTCTTCTTTTACAGGATTGGGATACAATTGTAAAGCTTTTAATACATGATTTTCAAGCAATCTAGTAGAAGTATCTTTCCACTGTACCGAGATTTGATCAATGTAATAATAGGCTGTTGATCTAAAGAAGTTAGTATTCCCTCCATTTCCTACTGTAGTTACAATGATATCTACATCTTTTAAAAAACAACCAATGGCCAAAACCTTTTCTCCTCCTTGTGCTTTGTGGGTATAGTGGAATTTTTGCCAGCCGATTTTGTCGGTGGAATTCCAAGCGCTATCAGAAGTATAATAAGGTCGAAACTCTCTTACCCTATGGTCGATGATACCATTATCTAATTCATTTCTAAAAGCAATTCCAATGTTATTGCCATCCATCGCTCGGTGAAAAGAGTCAGCCAAACTGATATAAAACTCGATTTCATATTCCAAGTCTTTTTGCAAAGAATCCAAAAGTTTGATCTGTAAATACTCTCTTTCATTTAGGCGATTACCGTTGAAAGTACCAAAACCAAAATAAGCAACCCCATCATAGGCAATCTGACTTCCTCTGTAATTAACTGGGGTTTTAAACCTTTCAAGAGGAGGCTCATAATAGGCTGAAAAATAGTTAGGAGTCCCTATATTATTTTCCCACCCAAAGACATCGTGTAAACCGTTACTATATACTATCGTATCTTCAAAACTTGGATTGGGCACTAGATTTTGTGCAAAAAGCAAGCTAAGCTTCGTTAAAAAAAAGAAAAATAGAGAAATCCTCATGGCTTAAAATTACTCCTTTATGCAATTACGAATCTTTTAATTACGAATAGGTTAATTACTAACCTTTTAACTAGGAGTTATATAATTACTAATGACCAATGGTTACTGGCTAATGAATAATGATGTAGTGACTAATTCGAAATTTCCAGATTCGTAATTCTATTACAACTGTCATAGCGAACGACCACAGGAGTGCGGCTATCCTGTTGGTAGTTTAATACATTCCTGAACTCGAGCGCTTCTTTGAAGTGTTCGTATTTTAGCCCTCCTTTACGCGAGAATAATTAAAAAGTTCGTATACGATTGCATCGTGTTCATCCCACGCTTTATAATACAAGTAAGCAAGAAAAATGAGAGTATTAATTGTTGGATTATTATTGGTAGGATTTTCCCATTTGAGAGGGATAGGACAGGAAAGAATACACCACCGTAAATTCAAAAAACAAATGAGTACTCTTTATTCCTCTGGGGTAAAGCATGCTCGAATTTATGATTTTAATGTATCTAAATTCAAACATTATTCTTCAGAGATGGCGATTATAGTAGATACAGGAGCAATTAATTTATATAGTCATAATCGCCCTCAAAGTAAAATAAATATGGTTAATAGTATCTCTACCATTCCCATAAACTATGATATAGTTGTTTATGTTGTTCAAAAAAAAGGAACATCAGATTATTATGGAATTTATAATATAAAGCAATTCAAAAAATATTTTCTACCTATGATTAAAGATCAAGAGAAGTTGATTGAAGAGATTTTAAGTATAAGGAAAATTGATTGGTTGAAAAACTTAGCGTTTTTTGTAAGTGAGTACAATAGTAAAATTCGTAATTCAAGAATTCGTAATTATTTGATTCGTAATTAAAAATTCCCAGATTCGTAATTCCTAATTGAAAAATTCGTAATTCAAGAATTCGTAATTATTTAATCCCGCATTCCTTACTTTTGGCGAGTAAATCTCCTCCTTTGAAAGAGCTCCTCCTTGTTACTCCTCCTTTTACTCAACTGAACACCCCTTACCCAGCAACGGCTTATTTAAAGGGTTTTCTAAATCGTAAAGAGATCACTTCTTTTCAGATGGACTTAGGCATTGAAGTGATTCTGGAACTTTTTTCTAAAGAGGGTTTAGAAGAGATGTTTTCTTTCTCGCTTCTCGACTCCGCCCGAAATAAGCAAGATGGAGCGCTCGAAGTGACAACATCAGCGTTGAATTTACATCTCGATACATTTTCAACTTCGTCGAAAACACTCGATGTCCAAAATCAAACCATTGGATGTCCAAAATTCGAAGGAAGTGAAAATGCCAAACGAATCTTTGCCTTACAACAAGACTACATTGCAACTATTGATGCAGTGATGCTCTTTTTACAAGGAAAAAATCAAAACTTGGCG
This sequence comes from Flavobacteriales bacterium, assembly GCA_016763995.1. Lineage (GTDB taxonomy): Bacteria > Bacteroidota > Bacteroidia > Flavobacteriales_E > Vicingaceae > NORP294. The sequence goes on from JAESST010000208.1 coordinate 3,567, forward strand.
CGACAAATTTGTTCGTTCAACTTTTTACCGCAAGCCAGCAGATTAAGCGCTGTTGCTGACCTCGAATGGGCCTTTGGAAACATGGGAATCCAAGATCAGGCGAAGCACTTAGCGACTTTGTATTTAGAAGACTTGTCGGACTTTATCGTCGAATGCATCGACCCAAATTTTGGTTTTAGTCGCTATGCAGAACGATTAGGAAGAAGCGCCAACTCCTTTGACGAACTCTCCGAAGCTCTTCAATCGGAGCTCTCTTACATCGACCATATTAGTTTAGAAATTCTGGAAAAACGACTTCAAACTGTTCAACCGAACATGGTCTGTTTTTCTGTGCCTTTCCCTGGTAATTTATACTCTAGCTTTCGTTGTGCTCAATGGATTAAAAAACATCACCCCAACATTAAAGTAGCAATGGGCGGTGGTTTCCCGAATACAGAGCTTCGAAGCATCAGCGATAAAAGGGTGTTTGAGTATTTCGATTTCATTACGCTAGACGATGGGGAACTCCCCATTGAATTATTATTGAAACAGCTTCAGCAAGGAACATCAGAATTGAAACGCACCTTCTTATTGGAGGACGAAATGGTGACCTATAAAAACAACAGCCTTCTCCCCGATTACAAACAGGCCGAAGTAGGAACTCCTGATTATAGTGATTTGTTATTAAGTCGGTACATTTCTGTTATTGAAATTGCCAACCCGATGCACTCCTTGTGGAGTGATGGCAGGTGGAACAAGCTCACCATGGCACATGGTTGTTATTGGGCCAAGTGTTCTTTTTGCGATGTCTCGCTCGACTACATTAAATTGTACGAACCGGTTACTGCCAAATTGTTGGTAGATCGTATAGAAGAGCTAATTAGTCAAACTGGAGAAACAGGCTTTCATTTTGTAGACGAAGCAGCTCCTCCCGCTCTAATGCGAGAACTAGCACTTGAAATCATCAAGCGAAAATTAACGGTAAGTTGGTGGACCAATATTCGCTTTGAAAAAAGCTTTAGTAGAGACCTCTGTATCTTGCTAAAAGCTTCTGGCTGCATTGCCGTTTCCGGTGGTTTAGAGGTCGCCTCTGATCGCTTGTTGCAACTCATTGACAAAGGAACAACAGTGGAACAAGTCGCTCAAGTAACGCGAAATTTAACGGAAGCAGGCGTGATGGTTCATGCTTATCTGATGTATGGCTACCCGACTCAAACAGTTCAAGAAACTGTTGACAGTTTAGAAATGGTTCGTCAGTTGTTTGAATTGGGAATTTTGCAGTCGGGGTTTTGGCATCAATTTGCATTAACAGCACACAGTCCAATTGGATTAAATCCACAGCAATATGGTGTAACTCCCGAACTCACAAAAATCACTTTTGCCAACAACGACATTGCTTTTACAGATGAAACGGGCATTCAACATGAACAATTTAGTGAGGGCCTCAAAAAGTCGCTCTACAATTTCATGCACGACATTGGGTTTGATATGAACCTACAAGAGTGGTTTGATTTTAAAATTCCAAGCACGCAAATTGCTCCAAATTTTATAGAAAACTGCTTAGAGAAGGAAAACCCGTTTCAGGTAAAACCTACAGCCAAAATCATTTGGACTGGGAACGCTCCTTCTCTTCAAGAAGAAATCAAAACAAAAAAAGGAAATACATTCTACAATACCCGACTCTTCTTTCACACAAAAACGGAAGCTTTCGATCTCCTAATTCCACAAGATCAAGCAGAATGGCTGGTAGAAATGCTGCAACAGACATCTATCTTTTTAGCTAAAAAACAGAGTTTTGCTGCAGTAAAAGCCTCTTATGAAAAGCAGTTTAGCGACTTTGAACTTTTTTGGTTCTCAAAGGCAATTAACAAGCTAAAAAAGAATGGATTACTCGTATTGTAAATTAGTAATTGAAAGCATTTAATACTATTATCCAACTTTTCGGCTTACTTTTGTACTTTATTATATTTCTATTACAGTCTCGAAGAATGAGACAATCACACAACACATTTTATGACATTTAAAGATTTAGGTCTTATCGAACCGATATTAAAGGCGGTGAACGATCAAGGCTATACCTCTCCTACACCTATTCAAGAACAATCGATTCCGATATTATTGAAAAAGAAGGACTTATTGGGTTGCGCCCAAACCGGAACTGGTAAAACAGCAGCTTTCACGATTCCAATTCTCCAGCATTTAGCAACAGAAAGACAAACGAGCCAAAGAAGGCTAATCAAGGCATTAATTGTTACTCCAACCAGAGAACTAGCCTTACAGATTAATGAAAGTATTAAAGATTACGGAAAATATACCAAACTTAAGAGTACAGTTATTTTCGGTGGAGTAAAACAAGGTGCACAAGTGAACGCCTTGAAACAAGGCGTTGACATTTTAGTGGCTACTCCAGGTCGTTTACTCGATTTGATGAGTCAAGGATTTATCAGCTTAAGAGACGTTGATTTTTTCGTTTTAGATGAAGCAGATCAAATGTTAGACATGGGATTTATCCACGACATAAAAAAGCTCTTGGTAAAATTGCCAAAAGAAAGACAATCTCTTTTCTTTTCTGCTACTATGCCTCAAGCCATTGTGCAACTTTCGAGTCAAATTTTAGGTAATTATGAAAAGGTAACCATTAAACCTCAGCAGACTACTGCAGAGAAAGTTGGTCAATCTTTATACATGGTTAGCAAAGCCGATAAAATCCAACTTTTAGTGGACATTATTGAAGATCGAAATGCAAAGTCCGTTTTGGTCTTTTCAAGAACGAAGCATGGTGCCAATAAAGTAGTTACTCTGTTAGAAAGGCAAGATATTAATGCTGCTGCAATTCATGGAAA
>JAESST010000012.1 GCA_016763995.1 Flavobacteriales bacterium
AATGGCTTTGGTTAAATCTCAACTTGATTCCCATTTTTTATTTAATACGATTAACAACATTGATGTTCTGATTATTAAGAATGCAGAAGAAGCCTCTGATTATTTAAATAAGCTTTCTGACATTATGCGTTTTATGTTGTTCGAGACTAAAACAGAAGAAATAGACTTGAATAAAGAGATAGAATACATTGAGAAGTATATTGAATTGCAAAAGATTAGAACTTCAAATTCGAATTACATCAACTATTCAGTAGCAGGAACTCCAAAGGATAGAAGTATTGCTCCCATGATATTTATTCCTTTCATAGAAAATGCCTTTAAGCATACAACAAATAAAAAATTAAAGAATGCCATAGATATTACCATTATGATAGGGCAAAACTTTGTGCGATTAGAGTGTATCAATAAAATTGATCCAAATAGGAAATTGACGCAAGAGAGCAATGGATTAGGAAACGAATTAATTAAGAAACGTTTAAACTTGATTTACCCAGAGCAACACAATTTAGAAGTTAGTAATCAGAATAATGTATACAGCGTATTTTTAACAATCTATCATGGAAAAGTATAACTGTATTATAATTGAAGACGAGCCTCTTGCGCTTGAGCGTACCAAGAACTTTGTGAGCAAGGTCCCCTTTTTGGAGTTAAGCGCCACTTTTGAAGATGCTTTAAATGGATTGGCCTACTTAAGATCCAATGAAGTTGATCTTCTCTTTTTAGACATTAATATGGATGAGCTTACTGGCATTGAACTGTTAGAGAGTTATAAAATAGAAAGCCAAGTAATTATTACGACGGCCTATCAAGAATATGCTTTGAAAGGCTATGAATTGAACGTGACGGATTACCTATTGAAACCTTTTACCTTTAATCGCTTCTTGCAAGCGGTGAATAAAGCGCAAAGCAAAATTGTGAAGGAATCAGAGAGCAGATCGTCTGATTTTATTTTTGTGAAGACCGAAAATCGCCTTGAAAAGATTACGCTGAACGAAATCGTTTACATAGAAGGAATGAGGGATTATCGAAGGATTCATACTTTAGATAAGAAAATTATGACCTTGCAGAATTTTAAGGAACTGGAACAATTGATTCCTTCTAATTTGGTTTGTAGAGTCCATAAATCCTACATGGTAGGATTAAATCACATTGATTCTGTTGAACGAAGTAGAATTAATATATCGGGTCAAAGAGTTCCAATATCAGATACTTACCGGGAATTGTTTTTCCAAAAGATTAGCAGCTAGAAAATGTAATTCTGATACGCAGAAAGAAAAGAGCCTTTTGCAGATAAGTATTCCTAATTCACATAATAAATTTTCAGAATATCAGTGAGATAGGGAGTTTTGTTTGAAATTATACAACAAACAAAGCATGAAAAAATTACTTGCAATCGCAATTATAGTCACATCGTTTATTCCCAGAATAATTGGTCAAGAATTAACTCAAACTGTGAGAGGTACTGTTATTGACCTTGACAGTGAAATTCCTTTGATTGGAGCAGTTGTTTCGATTGTAGGAAGTAATCCTCTAATAGGAACTGCTACTGACCAAGAAGGGAAATTTAAATTAGATAATGTAGAGACTGGGAGAGTTCATCTTAAAATTTCATACCTAGGATATGAGAACATGTCTATTCCAAACATTGTAGTGAATTCAGGTAAAGAAGTAGTCTTGAATTTGAAAATGAGGGAATCCATTATTAAAATGGATGAGGTGCTGATTACTGCCAGTAGAAATAAAGGAGAGGCTGTCAATGAAATGGCGTTGATCAGTTCCCGGTCCATCTCATTGGAAGAGTCGAAACGCTATGTTGGGTCGTTTAACGATCCTTCTAGGGTTATTGCTAACCTTGCAGGAGTAGCAACAACTGGCGATGGGACCAGTGATATAATCGTTCGAGGAAATGCACCAAAATATATTCAATGGCGATTGGAAGGCATGGAGATTACAAGTCCGTATCACTTTAACGATCAAAACTCCTCAAGTGGAGGTTTGAGTGCTTTAAATAATAGTTTGTTAGCGACTTCAGATTTTTATACTGGTGCTTTTTCTCCTGAATACGGAAATGTTTTGTCAGGAGTGTTTGACGTTAAGTTAAGACCGGGAAACAATGAGAAATTTGAGTCCTCTTTTGGCTTTGGTTTGTTAGGAACAGACTTTACAGTTGAAGGTCCTTTCAAAAAGGGCTATGGTGGATCTTACTTAGTGAACTATCGATATTCTACTATTTCATTGATAGATGATTTAGGTCTGGTTGATATTGGAGGCATTCCGAAATTTCAGGATGCAGCCTTTAAAGTGGTTTTACCATCTAAAAAAATGGGAACTTTTTCATTCTTTGGTCTAGCAGGATATAGTACTCTTGAATTGGAAGAAGTTACTCCTGACGTTTGGACTACTCCAGGTGAAGGAAACACCGATGGGAATTTGGAAGAAGATTTTGATAAGCATGCTTTTTTGGCAAACTTGGGTATGAACCACACTATCGGAATAAATGATAACAGTTACATCAAAACAACCCTAGCTTATTCTACAGAGGGCATTGAAGATGATGTTTTTGAAACAAGAAAATTAAAACTATATGATGCAGGAGGAGTGTTTTTAAGAGACTCTTTAGGTAGAAGAACAAGTAATTTTAAGAGTAGATTGAAGCAATCTGTTTATAGAGGAACTGTTAAGTATAGCAATAAGTTGAATGCTAGAAATAGCATTCAAGTAGGTAGTAAATATGCGGTATTGGCCTATAATAACAAACAAAGTCAATTAACTACAGATAGAGCAAATCGAACGAGCTTGGTTGATTTTGACGAAGCAATTACAACCATTAACAATTATGTATCGTGGAAATTTAGGTTAAACGAAAACATCACTTTTATTTCTGGTTTCCATAACATGAATGTCTTACTCAGTGAAGAGAGTTCATTTGAACCTAGACTAGCCATGAACTGGAAGTTAAATGAGTTAAATTCTATACATGTGGGTTATGGAAATCATAGTAATATGGAAAGCGTTCACAATTACTTTACTCAGGTAGAACTCTCCGACGGGAGTATTGTTGAACCTAATAAGAATTTAGGATTGCTGAAATCACACCATTTTGTTCTCGGTTACGATAGACGTCTGAATCAAAATTTGAGAGCTAAGGCTGAAGTATATTATCAAGACCTCTATCGATTGCCAGTAGAGAACGATGTGAATAGCTTATACTCCACCATTAATGAAGGATTGGATTATCAATATGTCGATTTGGTGAACAAAGGAACCGGGAAGAATTATGGTATAGAGTTAACTGTGGAACGTTTCTTTGCGAATAACTATTACTTTTTACTCAATGGCTCATTGTTTGATTCCAAATATAAAGCATTAGATGGAGTTGAAAGAAGCACCAGATACAATGGGGAATACATTTTCAATGCATTGGCAGGAAAAGAGTTTGTAAAGCTAGGTAAGAAACAAAATCGAACGGTAGCTGTCAATACAAAGTTATTCTATGCCGGAGGGAAGAAGGTAATTTCTCTAGTTAGAGATAGCGAGGGGAATGCTACCAATGCCTTAGATCTTGAAAATGCATATGAAGAAAAGATAGAAGATCTACTTAGTCTAGACGTATCGGTAAGCTATAAATTCGACAGACCAAAGGCTGCCCATGAGTTATCTATAGATCTTATTAATCTAACAGACTTCAAAGGGAAAATCTCAGAATTTTATTCTGAAGAGGAACCAAAATCAATTGGTTATGTGACTCAATTTGGATTTTTTCCAAACTTAATGTATCGAGTATATTTTTAATTTAAACAATCAACCGTTATGGAAAGTAGTACAATGAGAGAAAAAATGAAACGAAACTTTAAAGAGAGAAATTCGTCGACCAGTTGCCTTTATTTTTTTAGGCATGATTGGAGCAGCGATCCATTTTATCTCGGCTGCCTCAGGTTTTTGGGCGGGAGCCTTTGGCTTTTTAAAGGCAGTTGTTTGGCCTGTCATATTAGTATATCAAGCATTTCAGTTTCTAGCTCAATAAAAGAAGAATGGAGTTACTAATTTTTAAGACGAATATTGAAAGTGAACGAAAAATTCGGAAGCTAGAGAGAAAATTCTCTAGTTTTTCGAATATTAAATCATGGACTATTGATGTTGACGATATTGATCGGGTATTGAAGGTGCGTGTTGAGCGAGCCTCAAATCAGTTTGAAGTAAAATCTTTAGTCAATAACTGTGGCTTTATCTGCGAGGAGTTGGATTGATATAGATTAAATCTTATCAATTTGTTCAAAGAAAGAAGCCCTGTAGCTGTTAGAAATAGGGATTAATAGATCGTTTATGCGAATTCTGTTCTTTTCTATTGACTCAATTTTATGAATCGCCACCATATAAGATTTATGCACTCGGACAAGAACCGATGGAGAAATTAGGCGTTCAAATTCAGTAAAAGTTTGGAGCGACATGATCTTAGTATTACTGGTATGAACCCTTCTGTAATCTCTCATTCCCTCAATGTAAATAATGTCTTCTAAATCGACCTTCTCTAATCTATTTTCCGTTTTGATAAAGAGGAAATTAGACTGTTTGGACGTTTCTTTTTCTTCCAATTGTGCGTGTACCTTATTAACTGCTTTGACAAAACGCTCAAAAGTGTAAGGTTTTAAGAGGTAGTCGCTAACGTTGAGTTCATAGCCTTTTAATGCATACTTGTCATAAGCTGTTGTGATGATCACTTTTCCTTGAAAATTGATGTTCTCAAGAAGCTGAATTCCTGATAAGCGATCCATATTAATATCTAGAAACAAGAGATCAACATGGTTTTTTGTGAGGAAAGACAAGGCTTCGATTGAACTATTGAAGGCAGCAACTAAATTTAAAAAAGGTAAGGTCTCAATAAAGCCTTTAGCACGTTTTAGTGCTAAAGGTTCGTCTTCTATTATGATGCAATTAATCTTCATTCCTTTGGAGGGTCAAATTAACGATATAGCTCTTATCTTCTTTGATAATTTTTAAATCATGTGTTTTTGGATACAGTAAGTGAAGGCGTTTTTGAATTAATTCATTGCCCAAACCATTATTATCGTTATTCATATCAATGCCTTTCCCAAAATTATTTTTACAACTAAATGTTATTTGCTTTTCTTGAATTGAGAGCTGAATTTGAATGGCTTTATTTACCATTTTGTCTTCAACATGTTTGAATGCATTTTCAATGAAGGGAATGAATATCATGGGAGAAATAAGAATATCAGAGACTTCGCCTATGATTTTCAGATGGATGAATTTAGGATTGGAGCTTCTAATTTTCTGAAGTTCAATGTATTTTTTGATGTATTCAATTTCTTTTGCAAGAGGAATTTTTTCAGATTTGGTCTCAAATAGCATAAAACGCATAATATCTGACAGTTTGTTGAGGTAGGAAGATGCCTTGGAAGGTTCCATTTGAATCAATACATCAATGTTATTTAGTGTATTAAACATAAAATGAGGATCCAATTGTGCTTTTACCAAGGCTAATTCTATTTCATGGTTTTTCTGTTTGAGCTGTTCTTTTATTTTTTGATCTCTAAACCAGCTGAACATGGCTCTTAATAAGAACCCTATAGCTGCTATTGAAAATAATGAGAAAGTTTGAAACAAGGAGATTCCAATTAAAATAAGGCTTGAGATTTGAAGTTGATTCTCTGATTCAATAGAGATAGTGAAACTGTTAAGGGAGAATAGAGAATGTAGAAATGCCGCTACTATTAAAATACCTACTCCAATAAAAATGGATGCTTTACTTTTTTTAGTCCTTACATAGAACGAGAAGAGCGGGAAATAGAATAGATAAAATACAATAAAGGCAGGAATTAGTTTATTAAGGAAAACATTCCAAAATTGTTCTGTTTGAAGTGGCAGATCACCTCTTAACATAGACCCTGTGATCCAGTATTGGAAATTAGCGAATGCATAAAGCAGCCAGAAGCCAATGTGAATAAGAACGATTTTCCATTTTTTCATAAGTATAGAGTTAGTTGGTTTTATGGATTCAAATGTCCCTAGTCTTCCTGTTCTTTCAAAAAGCGATTGGCATCCTTGAAGAACAATCCTGCAAGATAATCGAAACAGCCTGCAAGTTGAATTTTCAAAATAAGTTCTGAATGATGAGAGCTTAAACATAGTGTTACACTATAAAACATAAGCTGACACAATCCCAAAATTGAAACATAATGGGTCAAGGAATATACATAGCCTGACATCTGTTGAATACTTGTCAAATAGATTTGTAATAGCTTGATATGGGCCCTATATATCAATCATTAAAAGCTTTTCAATTCTCCTTACAAAGAGCTCTGTTAGGAGATTTTTATTAATTAAATATTTAAACATTATGAAAAAAGTAAATCTTTTATTTTTGTTGTTCATGTCATTAAATCTCATGGCACAGAATGACACCATCGATTTCGGAAATAAGAAAGCCTATATGGATAATCTATTTAGGAATGTCGACCTATCGCAAGCCAATTCGGGATACCTTATGGATTATTATGTTGGTTTTAAATCATTAGAAAATTATTTTGAAATTGATCACGGACAAACAACGCTGACATCTCCAGTTCTCACTCCTATAAGTTATATAGGTGCTGAAAAGATCTTAAAAGAGATGAAAATTGACAATGGCGTAGCTTTTAAAGAATTTGCGCACAAACTATTTGAAGATCATGCAAAAAATAAAAACTATTCTGATCAGCATATAGGAGTAACATTTCTTCAGTACAATAAATTACATGAGGATTCGACGACATTATCTAGGACATTAAGAAGTTCAGGTAACCAGTATTATGATCTTCCAAATCGGCCTTTTTCTCCATTTGATAAAGACTCTGTTTTTATTGCAAGTTCTGCACATTTATTTTCAGAGAGTAGGACTACCAATTTTCGATTAGATTCAGATGATTTAATGACGAATATGAATCCAAACGACATTAGCATTGAAATTGATTTTGATGATGGTCAAGGGTTCCAGAATGTTTCATTAAATCAAAACTATCAAGTCAATTATACGAATTATGGGGTAAAGAAGATTAAGTATAAACTAATTCACAATGGTACTGGTTATTTAGCATCTAGCGCCCTTCTAGTAAGAGAGCCAAGTCATCTGAGTTATGGTTCCGGAGCTGTAGAAAACTTTGTTAATGCAATTGAAGGGTATGATAATGTTGCTGATGAATCTTTTGAAGTAACTTATCAAGGAGTGAGTGCAACTGCATATATTGAATATGGTTGTGGACATGATAAATTGATAAAGCCTTTGATTTTAGTAAATGGCTTTGATTTTGAGAATATAATCAACTTTGATTTTATTATGGATGAGCTAGCAAGTGCAGGTTTAAGTACCTCACTACAATCTAATGAGATGGATCTCGTCTTTATTGATTTTGAGAATGGGTCAGGTGATATGTATGTTAATGCGGAGTTAACAAGAAAGATAATAGAAAAGGTTAATGAACTAAAGGAAGAAAATTTAAGTGAATATCAGAATGTAGTTATGGGTATAAGCATGGGTGGTGTATTAGCTAGAATGGCTTTGCGAGACATGGAGATAGATGGAGCAGATCGTGAGACAAGCAATTATATTTCTTATGATTCACCTCATAAAGGAGCAAATGTTCCTATGGCTTTACAATATTTAATAAAAGACCTTGGAGGAGATGCGATTGCGAATTCAGCTTTTGGAATAGAAGGTATATTTGAATGGGAGGTGGAAAATCTCTTGAATGATATTGATGATATACTTGGCATTTTTGGTGGAAGTCTTGACTTTGATTTATCAGATTTAAGCTTAACTTCAATAGGCTTAAGCCCTGATATGAGTGCTAAAGTCATATTGTTAACTTCAATGTCTCAGAGTCCTGCGGCGAAACAATTATTGAGAAGACAGGCTAAGCCTGGTCATGCTAACACTACTTCTCACGATGATGACTATTTTGCCACTGAGCATGTTGATTTGATGAACTATTTGAATGGAATTGGGTTCCCACAGAATTGTCACAATACAGCCATTTCTCATGGTAATTCAAATAGAGATAGGCTTCAAGGTGCAAATCCAGGTGATTATTTATTTCTGTTGAAACTAGATATGGATAATATGCCGGTTTCTGTTATTGGAGAAATTGATGGGAACATTGATATTTGGGGAAAATCTATTGAGTACACCACTTTTTATAAAACCTTTTATCATGCTAGAATCTTTGCTCATAAGGATCTATGGCCTACAGGTACTACAACATTTAACTTGTATAAAAGATTTGCAAGAGCAAGAAAGCATTATCCTTACGATATGGCACCTGGTGGTTTGTTTTTCTTGCCAGGTGAATTCTCAGCGTCAGACTTTGATAACATGTTTGAAGATTTTGGTTTTGAAATTGATGTTCCTACCGTTATGGGAGACCGAATAGGTTTTATACCTATGGTATCGGCATTAAGCCTAGATGAAGCTGATAACCCAGAGTATAGTTTTGGAACCAATAACATTACTAGTTCAGGAACAGGAGAGAGTCCATTTGATGCAATTAGTACTTTTACTAGTTATACCTCTGGTAGTTCACAGTATAATGAAGAACATGTTACTTTTTCTGCAGATCATTCTTTGAGTATTAGTAATGCAATATTTCCAACTAACTTAGATTACCCTTCTCCCCCAAATCTATTTATAGACGAAAAGTTGAATTTTGGACAAGGCTTAACGACGGTTACTCGAGATTATATTTATCCCTTTCCAGTATTAAGTGGAGGAACAGTTTGCATAAACTGTGACGATAGAATTGGTTTTAGTAATAATACTTCTAATGAACAA
>JAESST010000209.1 GCA_016763995.1 Flavobacteriales bacterium
CTCAGGATACGATGTTTACGGTGATCTGCTGGGGAAAATAAGTCTGGTCGAATATATTTGGTTGCTATTTAAGCTCGAACCACCGACCAAGACCCAGGCGACAATATTTGAAAGCCTCGCAGTGGCACTAGCTAATCCCGGACCTCGAGATCACAGTGTACGAGCTGCCATGAATGCTGGTGTTGGCGGTTCAACTCGTGCGTCGGCTCTAATCGCAGCCATATCAGTGGGCGCAGGTAATCTTGGCGGCAGCCGGGAAGTTTACACCGCCATGCAATACTGGCAGGCGTGCGGCACCAACCTAGATAAATGGCAGGAAATCATCAATAACCCGCCGCAAGAGGAACGTGCAGATGTATGGCCCGAAATGGAGCACACTCCAGGGTTTGACCCCAATGGGGCCACTTGCCCAACACCTGTTAAACAACTTTTAGACCACCTTTGCAGCTTCGAAACAAGTAGCTCTCTGCTGTGGCTACAAAATCACAGAGATAAGCTCGAACATTTCACACAAGCACCCTTAAGCTTCTCGGGAATAGCGGCCGCTGCATTCTTTGACCTCGGATTTAGCCCTGAACAGGCAGAAATAATCTACCTTATTTTGCGTCTACCCGGCGCCGCTGCCCACGCCCTTGAACAGGAGAAAATGGGGTTCAGTCGATATCCATTTTTTGGCGAAGGGCTTACATTAACCAACGATCCAGGAGCTGCAAAAATAGATGGTTAAAGAAGAGAGGATTCTCAAAGGACCAGCGCTTCTAAAACATAGTGAAGATAATTGGCAAACCGATATGGGGGCCTGGTTTGCTGGCGAGCGGGTGGTGCTAAGAGGCAAAGATCTGTTTGTCGAGCTTGCTAACAACCGTTGGATGGAATTCATGGTGTTTGCCATCACCGGTAGAGAATCAAAAAAAATAGCCCGACTAATAGAAGCGATATGGGTGATAAGCACCAGCTATCCCGACCCAAGATTATGGAACAACCGAATTGCTGCGCTGGGGGGCACCGCTCGCACGACAGGATCACTGGCGGTAAACGCTGCGTCCGCTGCATCCGAAGCAACAACATATGGGCTAAGGACGTCAAAAGGCGCTATTGATTTATTACACAGATTTAAGAATAAACTCGATTCTGGATCTAGGTTAGAAGATTTGGTGCTCACCGAATTAAAGAGATACAGGGTGGTCTGGGGATATGGTCGGCCTCTTATCAGAAATGACGAAAGAATCGTTCCGCTAATGAATTTTGCAAAATCAATTGGCTCTGGCGACGGGCCATTTGTAAAACTAGCCTTCGAGATCAATGATTACCTATCGAATTCCAGATACAAGTATAAAATCAATATTTCCGCAGTAGCGGCGGCTCTTTTGGCTGATGAAGGGTTATCGATAGAAGAATTTTATTACGTTGCAGCATTATCCTTCACCGGGGGAATATTTCCGTGCTATATCGATGCCAGAAACCAGCCTCAAGGAAATTTCTTTCCACTCTCAACAGCAAGAATCAACTATACAGGCTCACATATTAAGCGAAAATGGCTCACTGGAGCGTATCAATGAACTCTTCAAATAATTTAGCTCTAGTTTTTTTATTAATTATCCTAATCCACTCTTCAATATCTGTAGCCAACAGTGAGGATGAATTGCTCTCGTTCTACGGCGATGAAGAGTTCGTTAGCATTGCGACGGGCATATCTCAACCGCTTTCCAAAGCACCTGCAGTGGCTTCGGTTGTTACTGCTGAACACATCAAAAGAATAGGTGCTACAGACCTCGAAGAAGTACTGGAAACTATACCGGGCTTGCACGTGGCTTCCAACGCTGCTGGCTACGGATCAATATACGTATTTAGGGGTGTCTATTCTGGCTTTAATCCCCAAGTTTTGATGTTAATAAACGGCGTTCCAGTCACCAACCTATTTGTCGGCGATAGAGGCCAGGCGTGGGCCGGTATGTCAGTTGAAGCAATTTCTCGCATCGAAATCATTCGTGGGCCGGGGTCGGCAGTTTACGGCGCCGATGCTTTTGCCGGTGTTATCAATATTGTCACCAAGAATTCCCGGGAAATATCTGGGTTAAACGCAGGGATCCGATATGGCTCCTTTGATACAAAGGATGTATGGATAAACTACGGGCATTCAGGTGAGAAAATAGATTTTTCTGCGACTGTAGAATTTCATGACACCGATAATCAGGACGAAAAAATCGTTGCCGATTCTCAAACATTTTTGGACGCTATCTCCGGCACCTCAGCATCGCTTACCCCTGGAGAGGTTAACCTACAAAGAGAAAATGTGGATGCACGACTAGAGCTTGGTTATGGGAATTTTACGTTTCGTTCCGGAGCACAAATCAGGCGTGACGCAGGACTTGGGGTAGGATTAGCACAAGCGCTTGACTCAAACGGTCAGGTCTCCAGCCAGCGCTACAACACGGACCTCACCTATGACAACCCGGATTATTCGGAAAATATTGGGATAAAAATATCCGTAAGTTATTTGGACACCAGTCAGGAAGTTGAAGATGACCTACTCCTTTTTCCAGCCGGATCACGCGGGCCATTTTTAGGCCCAATGGGAGCACCGATCTTTCCACCTTTTCCCAATGGAATTATCGGCAATCCGGAAATCTATGAGAGACACACTAGAGTGAACCTGATAGGTACTTACCGTTATTTTGAGAAGCATGAATTTACAGCTGGGTCAGGTTATTACTATGGCGAGGTTTATAAAACTGAAGAGGAAAAAAACTTCGGGATAGACCCTGCAACCGGCTTCCCTATTCTGCCTGGCTCAGGATTAATCGATGTCAGCGATACTCCCCTGGTTTTTCTCCCCGAGGATAACCGTGAAAACCGTTATATTTTCATTCAGGATGTTTGGCACTTGGCCAATGACTGGGAGCTTACCGCCGGTGTCCGTTACGACCACTATTCTGATTTTGGCGATACAGTAAATCCCCGGCTCGCCTTAGTATGGTCAACTCGACACAACCTAACGTCAAAATTGCTATACGGTGAAGCCTTTAGAGCACCATCCTTTGCAGAAACGAGGGTGCAATCCAATCCAGTAGCCCTCGGCAACCCAGATCTCGAACCGGAAACTCTGAAAAGTTACGAAATCGCTTTTAACTATCGTCCAACATTTGATCTCAGTATCGATCTGAACCTCTTTCACTATGAATGGAAAGATATTATTCATTTCGTGCAAGATACCGGAAATGCCACTAGAACTGCTCAAAATGTTGGCGAACAAGAGGCAGACGGTCTTGAGATTGAAGTTAACTGGAATATTACAGAACAGCTCTCTATTCTGACTAACTATTCGTGGCAAGATTCTGAGGATCAAAACACCGGCAGCAATGCCGCAAATGCGCCCGAACAACAGTTCTATATCCGAGGGTTTGCTCAATTACCCAATGACTTTGACGTAACCGTTCAGCTTAACAATGTCATGGATCGAAACAGAGCTTTTGGTGATTCGCGAAGCGATATAGATGATTACACCATTGTTGATATGACTATTCGAAAGAAATTCTATGGCGAACAGCTCGAACTATCAGTTTTGGCCAAAAATATATTTGACGAAGACGCCAGGGAACCTAGCCTTAACACATTCCCAGTGCCTGCTATACAGGACGACTTACCGCTAGCAGGCCGACGA
>JAESST010000210.1 GCA_016763995.1 Flavobacteriales bacterium
AGTTTATTCACAAGTAGCTATGGAAGATATTGACTTTATTAATGCTAGACTATTAGCCGATAAATTTGAAGAAAAAGATGGAAGAAGGCCACGAATTATGGTCGCAAAAATGGGGCAAGATGGACACGATAGAGGAGCCAAAGTAATTGCTACTTCTTTTGCTGACATTGGGTTTGATGTGGACATTGGACCGCTTTTCCAAACTCCTGAAGAAGCAGCCAAACAAGCAGTAGAAAACGATGTACACATTATTGGAATTTCATCTTTAGCTGCTGGTCATAAAACGCTTGTTCCTCAAGTAATGGAAGCTTTGAAGAATTATGGTCGTGAAGGTGTGATGGTGATTGTTGGTGGTGTAATTCCTGAACAAGACTATGATTTCTTATGGAAAGCTGGAGTAGCAGGAATTTTCGGTCCCGGAACTAAAATTTCTAGAGCTGCGCAAGACATTTTGAATGTGTTGCTGGAGGATTAAAGTTTGTGAAAATAGTTGACACTAAAATATTAAGCGATTCTCATAAAAAGGACATTTACACGCTCTGGAACAAGGAATATCCCAAGAACCTTAGTTATTCCAAGCTAAGTCAATTTGATGATTACTTAAGGAAACTAGACGAGCAATCTCATCTACTTTTAATTGATGAACAAGAGAAAATTAAAGGATGGTATTTCAGCTTTGATAGAGCAAACGAACATTGGTTTGCCATGATCTTAGATACTTCCATTCAAGGCAATGGATGGGGAACAAAACTATTGAACACAGCAAAAGAGAAGGATTCTATTTTAAATGCCTGGGGCATTGATCATTCAAATGATGTAAAACAAGATGGAACTCCATACTCTTCTCCTATTGAATTTTATTTAAAGAATGGCTTTGAAATAATCTCTTCAGAACGATTAGAATTAGATCATATTTCAGCAGTAAAGATTAGATGGGACAATTCATTTTCTCATAGTCCTAGTGATTAAAAGAGATTTTATATCTTAGACGATTGTAAAT
The DNA here is from genome assembly GCA_016763995.1 of Flavobacteriales bacterium. GTDB lineage: Bacteria > Bacteroidota > Bacteroidia > Flavobacteriales_E > Vicingaceae > NORP294. Next base: position 1,001 of record JAESST010000210.1, read on the forward strand.
AAAATGATTTCTCAGCTTCTAGATATTGAGTCACATGAAAAAAGCCCTTCAATCTCATAGACTTTATAATTTCCTTTTTTTTGTCTCTATAGTTTTAATTCTAAGTTTACATGCATGTGGAGAATCTTCAATGGAAGATGTATCATATTCAATAGAATCTAAAAAAGAATACCTTGATGATGTTCCCCCTACTATGATCGGAGCTGAAGATAAGATCCCTTAGGTATTTGACAAGTATAAAGTTGGACTAGAGGCTGATTCAATTGTAAGACTGCATAGGCCATTTACTTTGAAAGTACTCGTTGGCCCGAAAGATATTACTCTTAGTTTCAGCGACAAGGAAAAAGTTAATGATGAAATCGTAATTTCTACAAAAGACAACAGCTACGCTATCATAACACCACATACCCCCGGATTTAATTTCACTCCAAATTCAACAGGTTGCTTTCTATTAGACTCTTCTGAGAGTCTTCATTTATTTACGTTAACGCCAATTGACACCGGAACATTTACAATTAGTGCCAATGTTGGATTGTTCAAAGAGAACCATTGTTCAAAAGTAAAGAAGCAACGATTGCATCTGATTTAGAAATTACGGTAGAAGTTGCTCCTGAACAAAGTTCAGCTGAAAGAGACCTCAGCAAAAAGGGAGATAAAACCACTTGGGAAAATATTATGGATCTTTTCACAGAAAATCTTTTAACTTTTTTAGCTAGCCTCTTTGCCATGTTCTTTGGATACCTGCTTTTCATTATCCGACGTAAACTCAAAAAGAAAACAGGTTACGATAAAACAGAAAAAGAATCTTAAACACACCCCTGACTTTATCCGTCATGCATCCCTTCCATCTTTGTAAAAATTAAACATTACAATTATGGAAAAACAACAATTAGATGCCTTTAAAATTATCGGTATTGCTACGATAACATCAAACGAAGAAGGCAGAGCAAAAAAAGACATTGCTGCACTTTGGCAACAACTGATGACAGAAAAGGTCATAGATCAAATTCCACAAGCAATTGATTCTACCATTTATGCATTGTATACCGATTATGAAGGCGACCATACTCAGCCTTACACGTGTATTATAGGCTACAAAGTCCCTTCCTTAACTAATATTCCTAGTGGAATGGTTGGAAGAACAATTCATAAATCAAACTACAATAAGTTTACAGCAAAAGGGAATTTAATGGGAGCGGCTGTTATCGAAAAATGGTTAGATATATGGGAAATGGATTTAAACAGAACTTATACAACAGACTTAGAGATCTATGGAGAGAAAGCGACTGATCCCACAAACGGAGAAGCAGATATTTATATAGCTGTAAAATAAAAAATTTGTTATAAAGAAACGCAGGCATTACTCTTGCGTTTCTTTACTCTTATTTTGACAGAACATTACTGCATAAAGAATTACACTGCCTACAATTAGATCCTATTTCCCATTAATAAAATTCAAGCATTTATATCACCGTCTATATTATTTAATGCATCTAAGCTTAAATTCGAAGTTTAATTAAACAAGAATAATGAGATTGATCCAAACTTCCTTCCTATTTTTTACTCTTCTATTTACCCAAACTATTTACAGTCAAGAAATAGAACAGAAAATTCATCATCTCATTGATTCTATCTACAAAGCCAACTCTGAATCTATAGGAATTTTGGTTCACGTCGAAGCACCAGATCATGGAATTTCTTGGAGTGGCTCCACTGGTTATACTCAAAAAGAAAAAGTGCAGCTTTTAACTCCTAAGCAGCCGGCCTTAATCGCAAGCAGCATTAAAACCTATGTTGCTGCCACAATCATCAAATTAGTAGAATTAGAAAAGCTCAAATTAAATCAATCCATTAAAACACTGCTAAGTGAAAAAACCACTAAGCTATTTACAAATGATGCTTATAATTTCGATTCAATTCAGGTGATACACTTACTTTCTCATACAAGTGGTATAGCTGATTATGTTAACGATGAGTATTTTGATTTTATTGATAAAAACAAAAATTATAGGTGGACGAGAGACGAACAATTGCAAAGAGCTGTAGATGTTGGGAACCCACTTTCTAAAGCTGGCACTCACTTTAAATATGCAGATGCTAACTTCTTATTGCTCACAGAGATTATTGAAGAGTCGACTGGTCAGCCATTTCATACTGCTATGAGAGATCTATTGGAATTCAAAAAATTAGGTCTGAATGACACTTGGTTTCCAAGTCTAGAAGAAAAGCCTAAAAAATCAACCCAACAAGCACATCAGTATTTCAGTTCAAAAGGATGGGATACTTATGACATAGATATTTCTTGGGATTTATATGGAGGTGGTGGAATTGCAAGTACTACAAAAGATATGGCAAAGTTTCTGTACCATTATTTTAACAACGACATCGTTAAAACTCCTGCTATAAAAGAGCAAATTTTCACAGAAGTCAGAACGAGGGAAAGAGAAATTCATTCCTATTATATGGGACTTTACAAAGACAACTATCATGGTTTAATTGCCTACGGACATGGAGGATTATGGGGCTCAAACATGCTTTTCTTCCCGTCTCTAAACACGTCTATTTCAGTAATCGTATTGGAAAGAGATCAGAGAGCATTAATCAGACCCATTATGGGAGAAATCGTAAGTGTTCTGAAGAAAGAAATTCTAAGCCCTAAAACTACTAATGACGAGCTATTAGCTTATACAAATGAATTAAAGAGTTTTTCTGGAAGCATTCTAATCGCTCATAATGACTCAATTCTTGTACAAAAAGCCTATGGTAAATCTAGTGTTGAGTTAAATGCTAGCAATACCATTGAAACAAAATACAATATTGCTTCCATTAGTAAAATGATTACGGCTGTGGCAACGCTTCAATTACATGAAAAAGGTCTACTTGATTTAAATCAAACTATTGGAACCTATCTACCCCATTACCCTAATGCAAAAGTTAGAGATTCTGTCAAAATAGTTCAACTACTCAATCACAGTTCAGGCATTCCTCCTTTCTATGGTAAAAAATACCTTGAATCAAATAAGCTCAATAATAAGGAACCAAAAGATTATCTTCCTCTATTTGTTAACGATACGTTGCTTTTCTCACCGGGGAGTCAATACAACTATACAGGATCAGCTTTTGTAGTGCTAGGATTGATTATTGAGGAACTTTCCCTGCAGAGCTATTATGAGTATACAACTGAACATATTTTTCGGAAAGCAAATATGTTAAATACAGTAGCAATTCCGACAGATTCAATCGTTTCTTTTAAAGCTAATGGATATACCAGTAAGTGGGGAGCTATAAATCATTATGCTCGAAATGACCATTATATTTCTATTGCATCTCCTGCAGGTGGACATTACTCGACTATTGAAGATTTATTTCATTTTTCTAAAGCATTACGAAGCAATAATTTATTGAATGAAGAAAACACAAAACTCCTATTTACACCCAACATTAGAGGATATAATACACACCTTGGCTATGGAGTAGATATAGATCAACGTTACAATGAAATTATTACAGGTCATAGTAGTAGATGGTTTGGAATAAGAGCTGAATTAATGGACTTTACCGGTTCTGATTATACAGTAGTTGTATTATCCAATAAAGACGATCACGAAGACAAGGGAGCGTCAAAAGTGATTGAGGATCTTAAAGTAATAATTGCTGGTAAAAAAAGATAGATGAAAGCTCTCTAAAATACTTGTCATTAATAGCAGCGTTAATAGAGGCTCAACAAACCTACTAGACTTAAAAACATAACGCACTTTGGCTAAGGTATATAAGAACTAGAAATTGTAGATGACTTAAGTCATTTTTATTACTTTATAACGGAGCTAACAGACAATGAGTTACCAAAATAAATGTTAAATAAAGAACCAAGATATCTACAGCTGATTTTGTGTTTTTTTGTATCCCCGAATATGCCTTCTGTATTCCTAGTGGATTAAACAATGTGTTTGAATGGCGTATTTCTACGACCGTTCATTCCAACAAATCAGTCGAAATACCGCCATAAATAGAGTAGGGATAAAACAATAGTATTATTTTTGGCAAAAAAAATCTCTATCCCAATTTTATGAAAGCTATACTAACTCTATTTGTTCTAATTACTTTTTTTATAAGCAACACTAATGCGCAAAAAACTACACCGGAAGTAGTTTTCGAATCAGCACAATTAAAAATTGAACAACTTTCGAAAGCATGCTATTTACATACCTCTTATTTAGAGACTGATCAATATGGTAAAGTTACTTGCAATGGTTTTTTATTCTTTCATCAGAATGAGGCTATTGTATTTGATACACCCACCAATGATTCTGCTTCTTATCAATTAATCGAATGGATTAAAACAGAATTAAATTGTAAAGTAAAGGCGGTTGTTGTCGGTCATTTTCATGATGATTGTTTGGGAGGTTTAAAAGCATTTCATCAGTCTAATATAGCTTCATATGCCAATCAATTAACGATAGAACTTGCACAAGGAAATAACATTGAGACTCCTAGAAATGTGATTAACGCTGAAATGGAATTTACTATCGGGCAACAAAAAATCTTTAGTAGGTTCTTTGGAGAGGGTCATAGTAGAGACAATATTGTTTCATACATTCCAAGCGAACAAGCTCTTTTTGGAGGATGCTTAATCAAAACATTAAATGCCTCAAAAGGGTATTTGGGAGATGCCAATATAGACGAGTGGTCAAACACAGTCCGAAAAATTCAAAAAGAATACCCTGATTTAAAAATCGTTGTTCCAGGACATGGAAAAAGTGGGGGAACAGAATTATTAGAGTATACCATAGAGCTTTTCAAATAATTGCTCTATCTCTAAACATTCTTATGAGCATCAAAAAAATGCCCTGTCACACTTCGACTTCGCTCAGTATGACAGGGCATTTTAAACATCTATTTCATTAAATTGAGTTTAACGAAATATCTAAATTATTTCACCGGTAAGAAAGAATAATTCTTACTGTAATACATCATCTGCTCTTTAAAATTTTCAGGATATTCAACAGAAACACCTGAGACTTTATCACCATCCATAGTTGCAACCAACTTAGGGTTTGTAAATCCACCATAAGCTGCAATGCCCAAGCTTTCATATCTTTTTAGCACTTCAGCATGTAATTCAGGATCTACCTTCACAGCATAATTCTCAACCAATGCCTTACCAGCTTCATAATCACCTTCAGACTTGATTCTTTGAAGTTCTCTTAATTGCATTCCAAAGATTTCTTTTAACTTCTCGTAATCATTAATAACGAAATACGTTTTACCTTCTTTCACTACTCTTTCAATTACAGTATCTTTAGCTCCAGCTTCAACAGCCCATTTCGCAATCATTTGACGGTTTCTCATATGAGCTTCTTGCACTTCATCTCCAACTTTCAAACGCTTTAATTGAAGCATCATTCCATTTTTAATATAATCGTCATAAGCAGTTTTTCCTACCTCTAATGATTCGATTAAGCCCATATCAACTAGCTTTTGATCGTGTAAGAAATACAATGCAACTAAATCAGCTCTGCCCTCCTCTAATGCAGAAGCGTAACTTTTTAGGGTCTCACTTGTTGTTCCTACTCCTTCATTAATTCTTCCTGAAGCATGTCCAATTACCTCGTGTAAATCTGTGTGTAATAAATCTGCAATTCCACCATACTTCTTAGAACGATCAATCTCTTCTTGAAAGTATGCAAATTCAGACAAGGAACTTTTTCCTTCTTTAGACGACATTTCATATGCATGAACAATGTTTCCTAAACTAACACTCTTAGAGCCAACTTCGCGAACCCAACCATTGTTAGGTAGGTTAATCCCTATTGGTGTAGACGGAGAAGCATCTCCTGCTTCTACAACAACTGTAATTACTTTACCAATAATTCCAGTTACGTTTTTCTTCTTATGCTCTTCCATTAATGGAGAGTTATCTTCAAACCATTGTGCTTCTTTACTTACAGCTTCTATTCTCTTGGTAGCTTCCATATCTTTAAACGAAACCACAGATTCGAAAGAGCCTTTCTTACCTAAAGGATCATTGTATACTTCAATAAAACCATTCACCACATCAGTTCTCGATTCTGAATCCTTAATCCAAGCAAGGTTGTATTGATCCCAATCTAAAACATTCCCTGTTTTATAATAAGCAATCAATCTTTCAAACGTTAGTTTTTGCTCTGCATTTTCAGCTAATGGAAGTGCTTTTTCTAACCAAAAAACAATCTTCTCAATTGCTTCCGTGTATAAACCTCCCACCTTCATCGTTTGGGCTACAATCTTTCCATCTTCTTTTACCAAGCGGGTATTCAAACCATATTCAGGTTGATTCCCTTCTACCTTATCTAAACTAGCATAATAAGCTTCAACTTCTGCTTGTGTAACATCTTCTCCATAAAAGTTAACTGCTGATGTTGCTACAATATCAGCATCTTGATCTAGATTTACTTTTAAAGGAGCGACCTCAGGATTAAAAATAACCTCACCCAAAGTGGCAATTAAGTCTGCTTTTGATTGACCTTCTTTTAACGGTAGATTTTCATCAGCAATCGCATTTATTGCTCCCTCAAAGTATTCTCTTGAAAACTCAGGTTCAAACTTTTGATTAGAATAATGATGGTGAATTCCACTTGAGAACCATACTCTTTTTAGGTATTCTTCTAACTTTAAGAAGTCATCTCCTTCTCCACCCTTTTCAACAACTTCTTCTAAGGTTTTTCTTATCTGAAGGTTATGTTGATAATTTTGAGCATACATTAGATCTCTTCCTGAAAGAGCAGCTTCATACAAGTAGTACAATAACTCTTTTTTACCTAAATCTAATTCATCAAAACCAGGAACTTGGTATCGAATCAACTTTAAGTCTGCAAATTGATCTGCAGTATAATTAAATTCACCCGAATCGTGATCTTCAGCTTCGTGCATTTCTTCTTTCACTTCTGCACTCTCCTTCTTTTCAGGGGTTCCGCAAGAAGCTAACATTACTGCAGCAATTATACCTGCAGATAAAAACGTTTTGTTCATGGTATACTTTTTTATTAAGCCCCCTAAATTAACTGAATTTAGAACAATAGCAAGAGCTAATCTTTAATGGATGCAAGAAAACTGTTATAATCCGTTTCAGAAATTTTATCCCAATACAATTCAAAATCGCTTAACATGTCTTGAATATAATTTCGATCAGGCAAAATTTTGGCCTGAAAATCAAGCTTCTCCCATATATTGGTCATCTTTTTCCACTCTGTGAATACTTCGTTACTATCAATTTTGAAGTAACTCATATTGTTTTTATATTTTCTATATTGTGGAAAAAGCATGCCCTTAAGTTGATAAGTATTTTGTTAATATCCAGTTAATATTCGCTCAAAATTCAGAAATCCTTTTATTTTAGCAGTTCATGAATCGAAAAACTATTCGTCTTATTATTTTCCTTGCTGTATTTACAGTAATTGGTGTCTTTTCCTTTCAATGGTTTTGGGTAAAGAAAGCTTTTAATTTACAAGAAAGACAATTTAATGAAAGAGTTCATGTAGCACTCTCAAATGTAGTTAGTGAAGTTCAGCATCTTAACCATGATTCCTCAGCCATTTACGAACCTGTAAAACAAATTTCTTCTAATTACTTATTGGCATCTACGAATGATACGCTACATCCATATGTGCTGCAAAACTTATTAATAAATGAATTTAAAAGCAGAAATTTAGATACTGACTTTGAATACGTTTTATACGATTGTTTTAACGATTCTATTGTTTTTGGCGACTTTGTAGAGATAAAAACTGAGGCGAAAGATCTAGTCTACGAAATTTCTGAGAAAGATAAATGGAATCAAGCCTCGCACTACTTTGGAGTTTATTTCCCAAGCAAAGAATTACGTTTAGTGGATCAAATGGGAATCTGGGTAGTTTCTACTATTTTCTTATTGCTAGTGGTTGTATTTTTTAGCTATACTATTTGGGTGATTCTAAAACAACGTAAACTTTCTGAGATTAGAACTGACTTCATTAACAATATGACGCATGAGTTAAAAACTCCTATTTCAACCATTTCTCTTTCAATTGAAGTTCTTTCAAACCCAAACATTACAAAAGATCCAGAGCGTTTAAACAATTACGCCAATATTATTAGAGAAGAAACCGAACGTTTAAAAAACCAGGTAGACAAGGTTCTACAGATGGCCACATTGGACAAAAATAAAATAGATCTTAATTTAAAAAAGGTGGACATTCATAAAGTTATTCAGAAAACAATCGATGGTTTTGAGTTAATCTTGAATTCTAATCAAGGGAAAATTGAGCATTCATTAAAAGCAAATAATTCGATAGTAATGGGAGATGAAATGCACTTAACAAACATTTTTTTCAATCTTATTGATAACGCTATTAAATACTCTAATAAGGAACCGAGAATAGAAATTTCGACCACTGATCATAAATATGGTTTTCACATTCGAATAAGAGACAATGGAATAGGAATGAACAAAGAACAACAAAAACATGTATTCGAAAATTTTTATCGTGTCCCCACAGGAGACAGACATGACGTGAAAGGATTTGGAATTGGTTTAAATTATGTGAAGAAGATGGTCAAAAAACACAATGGTAAGATCAAACTGAAAAGTGAGTTAAAAAGTGGCTCAACCTTTAGAATATATTTTCAAAATGCGAAGAATGAGGAAAAAGAAAATTAACTTACTCTTTGTTGAGGATGATACAAATTTAGGCTTTGTTATCAAAGATCAATTGGAGCATGCAGGTTATCAAGTAAGTTGGGCTTTAAATGGTGCTGATGGATTAAAACTAGCACTCAACCAACATTTCGAAATTGCCGTGTTAGATGTGATGTTACCTCAAATGAATGGCTTTGAACTAGCAGAAGAATTGGTAGAATTAAAACCGGAACTCCCCTTTATCTTTCTAACAGCAAAGTCGATGTTAGACGATAAAGTAAGGGGCTTAAAATTAGGGAGAGATTACCTTTGTAAGCCTTTTGTATTTAAAGAATTAGAGCTTCGTTTATTCAATATTCTCCAACAGGAAGATCACATTCCTGTAAAAGAGGAACAAACTAAATTCGAAGTTGGAAAATATCAGTTCGACTATGTTAACCAATACCTCACATTGAATGGTAATGAGCAGAAATTGACAAAAAAAGAAGCCGATGTTTTAAAAGTTCTGTGCCAGCACAAAAACCAGGTGATGAATCGAGAATTGGCACTAAAGACCATTTGGGGAAACGACGATTATTTTAACGGTCGTAGCATGGATGTTTTCATCTCAAGAATTAGAAAATATTTGAAAGAAGATGAAAATATTCAAATTATCAATGTTCATGGAGTTGGTTTTAAACTTGCAATACGCTAACATACAAGGCTGTTAAAGAAATATTATTACATAATAAGAAATTTGGAATCGTTGTTGTAACAAACGGCCAAACTAACCCGTTACACAACAAACAAAACCAAATGCAAAAACTCTCACTACTACTTTGTGCTATTTTATTTTCTCTTTACTCTACTGCACAAACTTGTAAAATAGAAGGAAGAATAACAAACGAAAACGGAGAAGCTATCCCTTATGCTAGTATCTATATTCCAGCTTTAACTAAAGGTAGCATGGCAAATATTGATGGAGAATACTCTTTCTCTGTCCCATGCAATAGTTATCAAATTCAATTTCAAAGTTTAGGATATGGGAAAAAGGCGGTAGAAACGAATCTAGAAGAAGTCACCGAGATCAATGTGCAATTGGCCGTTACTTCGGTTCAAATTCGAGAAATTTCAGTAGACCCTTCTCAAGAAGATCCGGCCTACAACTACATACGAAAAGCCACAGCTATGGCTGAGTATTACAAGAAGCAAATCAAATCCTATCAGTGTAATCTTTATGTTAGAAGTTTTTATAATCCTGAAAAAATACCTTGGCTTGCAAAAAAGCTTGTTCCTGAAGAAGACTTAAAAGAGATGTCTACGGGTGACATATCAGAAACTTTATTAGAATATTCTTACGAACGTCCGAATAAGGTTACGGAAAGAATTTTGGCTAAAAAAACAGGTAGTGTAGATACATCGAAACAAGGCTCACAGTACATTAACCTAAACTTCTATAACTTAGGTGGTGAAGGAATGATCAACCCTTTAAGCAGAAATGCATTTCAAGTTTATCGATTCGAACACATTAGTACTTACTTTGAAGAGAAGAATAAAGTTCACAAAATCAAAATCATTCCTCGTAGAAAAGGGAATGATTTGATGCGAGGTTTTATCTATATCAATGATAAGATCTGGAATATTAACAATGTAGATATTGAATTTGACCAACCTTTAGCGAAATTAAAATACCAACAACTCTACAATAAGGTTAAAGGTAATGTTTGGATGCCAACTAATCATAAAATCAAAGCCAGAGTCTCTATTATGGGATTTGAAGTAGAAATTAATTATTTAGCAACTCTAAGTGAGCTAAAGGTTGAAACAGATCCAGTAATTGATCAACAAATAATAAACAGTTTACAATTAGCACCACCAAAAGAACAAGAAGTAACTGAAATTCCTGAAGAAAAAAAACAAATACAAACTAAGACTGAAGCCAAAATAGAGAGTCTGTTAACTAAAGATAAAATCTCGAAAACAGAGTCATTAAAGCTAATTCGACTGATTAAAAAACAAGAACGAGAAATAGAGAAGCAACAAGGTTCTGCTAAGAGTCTTGAAATAGTAAGAGAACACAAGGTAGAATATGCTGATAGTGCATTGACAAATAATGATAGTTTGTGGCAAAAAAGAAGAGATGTTCCACTTTCTGAACAAGAGATTTCAATCTATGTTTCTAGAGATTCTTTAGAAACAGAAAAACGAGGAGACACTGTCTATAACGATCCTAATCAGAGTGTATTTAGCAAAATACTTTATTTTAATCGCCCTCTCAACAGTAAGAATAAAAACATTCGATTCCAGCCTAAAGGCCTTACAAAAGGAATAACAGGAGGTTTTAATACCGTTGATGGATATTGGTTTAGAAAAGAGTTGTTCCACTATGAGTGGAATAACCGAAAAGGCAGAATGTACTCCTTTACTCCATCTCTTGGATATACATTAGCACGAAAAACCTTTATTGGGGGTATTGACTACAAGTCTCAATATAACTTAGAACGAAGAGCGGGTTTTTATGGTTCTATTGGTAGAGAATCAAGCGACTTTAGTCGGGAAGAACCTATGACAGGCTTTGGAATGGCACTTTCAAGTCTACTGTTTAAAGAGAATTATAAAAAACTCTACCAAGCCGACTATTTAACTCTAGGGCATCAATTTGATTTGGCAAATGGCTTTCAATTAAAAACAAGTATAGAGTATGAAGATCGAATTCAGTTAATAAACTATAGCTCGCAATCTTGGAACAATAGTATCGATCAAGAATACACAAGCAATATTCCTGAACATGAAGATAATTTATCAGAATATCGAAATATCACCAAAACAAACACGCCTATAAGCGACCATCAATCACTTAGCCTTGGTTTTACTACCACTTATACTCCTCAACAGTACTATCGAATCCAAGATAATGAAAAGAAAATGCTTCGCTCGAAATATCCCAGCTTTCAATTGAATTATAGACAAGGATTAAATGGGACCTTCAGCAGTGATGCAAATTATCAATTCTTATCTTTTGCTATCCAACAAAGCACTTCAATTCAATTACTAGACCGATTTAGTTATCATTTCGAGGCAGGTAAATTCTTTAGTGACAACAGTATATTTTTTGCAGATTATAAAAACTTTAATGCTCAACCTAATTTTCTCATTGGAAATTTAAAGAACAATAGTTTCTTCCTACTAGATAATTATCTCTACAGTACCAATGAAGAATATCTTGAAGGACATCTAACTCTTGAAGACAACCGATTATTATTAAAGAGATTACCCCTTTTGAATCAGAAAAACCTAACAGAATCGATACATGTAAATTACCTAAGAGTCAAACATATAAATACCAATTATACGGAAGTTGGTTATTCTTTGAATCGTCTATTCTTATTAGTAAATGTAGGAGTGTATGCTGCCTTTGAAGACCAAGAATTCTCTACTTGGGGATTCAGAATTGGGATTCAAGGATTCTAATTATTCTACTAATTTTAAAGAATAGTCCTGCAGCAAACCTTCTAAATTACTCCTTGAAAATTGAGTTTCTTTCAATTGATTTCGATCTGGATGAATCCGAAATTGAGAGGCAGTTGAAAAATCAGCATGACTTAAATTAGTTCGCATAAATGTGGCATTCAATAAGTCTGAATTCAAAAATTTTGCCTGCGTTAAATTCGCTTCCGAAAAATCTACACTTTGTAGGCTGCATTCTTGAAACACCGTTTGCTTTAATACAACTTGATAGAATGAGGAGTTATCCAATTTACAGTTTTTAAATCCCGCTTGAAATAAGAAATTACTACAGGTATCAAAATACAATCCTAACATTTTGCAGGTATCAAAAGATACTTCTTGAAAAGCGGCATAAGTCAGATTGATTAAACTTAAATCACATCCTACAAAACGACACTCTATAAATTTTGCTTCTGAAAATGATTGATTTGAAAAATCAATATTATGAAACTCACACAATTCATATTGAGCAATTTCTAAGGTACATTTTTTAAAATCCTGTGCAGTAAATTTCTTTTCTTCAATTATTTTCATATTGTTTATGGAATTAATAAAAAGACAGCTAAAGCAATAAGGACAATCACCTTGGTCCACTTTATCCCTTTTAAGAAAGGAAGGCTGCTCATTGGTTTTCTTAATTGATGAGCTAAAACTGCAAAACTGCTAAAAGTTAAAAAGCCAACTAGCATAAAACTTATTCCATTAATACCATTTGAAACACTACAGAGCCTTGTTCAGGTCTAACAAATTGAGGTAAAAAAGCAATAAAAAAGAGGGAAACTTTAGGATTCATAATATTCATAATGAATCCGGTTCTGATCAATTTAAAATTCCCTTTTACAGTAGATTCTTTTGATTCAAATTGTTCTACTTTTTCTTTGGCAGCTAGATAAGCTAGATACAATAGATAGGCTCCCCCCGCATATTGCACGATGGCAAATGCAAGCTCAGATTGCTTTAAGATTAGTGAAATTCCGGTTGCTGCAGCCAAAGTGTGCACCAATACTCCTAAGTTTAATCCTAAAGAAATTAATACTCCATTCTTGGCTCCTTTTGCAATGCTTTCTGTTAATACGAAAATATTATCAGGCCCAGGCATTAGGGCTAACAAAAATGCTGCTAAACAAAAAGATAAATAAAGAGAGATTTCCATTTATTGAGTTAAAACAGGATGCATGCAAAACTAATCATCACATCTACTAACTCTCACAACTATGCTTGATAAGATTTCAACTAAAAAGCTATTCAACATCTAACTGAAGCCACAGAGGACGATGATCAGAAACATATGCTCTCATATACTTATTAAAATACACTGCAGGCTTTTTGGGTCTTTCTATTTCAGCAGTATCCCATAAATCTCTAAAAATTCCATTGTCAAAATCAAATACATCTTGTCGAACAATTCTATTTTTAAGATTCCCAGGTGTCATTGCTAATTGATCATAAGTCTTATCATTGTTCAGATTTGAACCTCCTGTATTAGAATAAAAATTTACAGGTTGAAGCCCCGAACTCTTTAATGCCTTATAAGCAAAGTCATTTTTTTTCATTTCAGGAATATTCATGTCCCCAACAAGAATAATATCGTTGTCATAAGAAGATTTACTTCTTGCCCTCTTTTTTGCCCAATTAGAGAGCGTATATACTTCTAACACTCTACGAACATATTTCGCTCTATCTTCGCTTGTCTTTGAATTTCTTTTCGCTCCATAATATAAATGAACATTGGCTATCATAAAGTCAAGATTCTCGCAAGAGAAAGTTCCTACAAAGGGATTTCGATCAAATGCAGTAAATATTTGGTCATAGAATGTCTCTGCTCTCTTTTCTCTCCTAAATGTCCATGGAACAACTACTGTCTTCTTAATATAGTCTTTACTAGGAATAGCAACTTCTGCAAACAACTCCCCTAGTTTCACCTTATTTTCCCTGTAAACAAAAGCTAATCTTTCATTATTTCCAGCAGTATCTGAAAAAATAAATTTAAACCCTCCATTCATAAAATCTACAACTTTTTTAAAATTTAGATAATTTCCTTTTACCTCCTGAACAGCTATCAAATCAAACCTTGATAATATATGAGCAATAAGTTTTAAATCATTATCCGACCTTTTCTGATCTCCTAGGTTTGCTATATTCCAACTTGCCAATAGCAGTTTTGAAGGTTGGTTTCCTTGCGGTACATTTCTGTTAGTAAAAAGCAAGTCTAAGTTTTGTATTTCATCACTTAGATTATAGTCATAAGTAGGCTTAGGTCTTCCGAATGCAGGCATATCTTTAGTAGTTTAATTAGTAATTAATTACCTACTAAATATAATAAATCTCACAAACAAAACAAATCTTAACACATTGATTTTAAAATAGCTCGTTTATTCTAAAGCAGAACAGTTATCGACTTAACAATCTAATTCTATTCTTTTAGCCGAAATCGATTGGTCATCTCTACATAAGAGTTTCCTGTTACTGATTTGTTGTTAAGGCTTCCTTTTGCTTCACACATTCCTTCCCAATAATAGAAATTCAATAGGCCTGCAAAACCTAATGCTAATTCTTGTTCAGAAAATAGCGCTTTCAAGTTGGTTTCCAAACCAATGCATTCTACCTTAATTTCCCATTCTACTGGGTATTTTGCCTTTGAATCAGGACTGACCCAATGTGCTAATTCTTTAATTTTTATTTGATCATTTTCCAGAAAAACACTTTCATTGTATGCATTTGTATATGTTCCTCCGAATAATTCTGTGCCGTCTTTTAAATTATACAATCGATACAACATTAACTCAGACTGTGTTTCTTCAAACTGAATAGAAAACCAATTCCACGCTACTTCTTTGTTAAATACCCCACTACAATTCCATTGTCTGTCGTACCACAAGTCTCCACTTACTTGAATAGGTTTTATCTTCTAATTGAATTTCTCCTTCTGTTGCCAATCGAGGAAAACTATAATAGCCTGCTTTCGCGATATCACCATAATCTTCATAACCGGTTCCATCGTGCAACACAACTTCTTTTTTAGGCTTCGTCGACAACTTTAACTGAATAGGCTCTTTACCAAAACCGGCAGTAAACTCATAATTTCCTTTCTCCCCTTTCATGGTCGATGAAAAGCGTTTTTTATTCCAAACAAAGTCTAAAGGCAATGCAGCAAACTGATCTTTGCTTTTGGCAAAGAATTTATGATCGTAGTAAAACTTCTGATTTTCAGGATCGCTAATAGCTACATTCACCATCCACCTTCCTCTAATATTAGTTGGATTTAAATGAAATACAACATACTCCACCCCAAATAATTTATCTTGAAGAGTATCTCTAAGGTGCCCTGTAAAGTACCACCACTCTAATGAGTTTTTCTCGTGAGGCGCTTCATCTTTCGACAAGTCTGCCTTCTCTTCAAATACATCTTTTTTATTGTAGGGGACTCTACAAGAAAATAGTAGAATTAATCCAATAAGAATAATGAGTATATA
Source organism: Flavobacteriales bacterium (assembly GCA_016763995.1). Taxonomy (GTDB): domain Bacteria; phylum Bacteroidota; class Bacteroidia; order Flavobacteriales_E; family Vicingaceae; genus NORP294. The sequence goes on from JAESST010000210.1 coordinate 16,613, forward strand.
TTTCATCTGATATGAACTCTAAACATTTTAAAAATCGACTTGTTTCAAAGAATTATCAAAACGTTCCTTTCTCAACCTAACTACAGGAAATAAAACGGCCGTTGAAAATTTCAACGACCGCTTCTCTCTTGTTAATTGAGTAGTCTTATTACTCAAAAACTACTTTATGTATTTCTATGTTGTTAGCTGAGAAAACTCTGAGAAAATAGATTCCATCAGGATAATCGTTTGAATTAATTTGAACTTGGGCTTGATTTGTATTTTGATCTAAAATCGTTTGGCCATTAATTGCAATGAGTTGAATTCTTGTTATCTCAGAATTTTTGTTATTAATGTTCAGCACTCCTTGACTAGGATTCGGATAAATTGACAATTGATACTCTTCTGTTGTTGAAGCAAAAACTTGCTTCTTTCTTGCCAAGGTATTATTGCCTAAATAACTAAATGTATTCTTAGCATAAGAATTCCACTCAGACGTAGTATAAGTCATATTAGGCTCCGTTGGCGTTAGTTTTCAAACTAGAGTTACATCTTTCGCAAAATTGCTTGAACCTCCATTGAATGTTCCAATAATATCAATCAATGTTCCATTCTTAAATAGAGCAATTGGATCATTTCCATTAAATGTTATAATTCCTGAATTAGTTTGAATATCTGCTTGAGCCTTCATAGTAGTACTAGAGGAACTGTGAACAATGACAAATACATCATTATTACTTAACGTTCCACTTAAGTTATAAGTTGAACCCCAACTGCCTGAACCATTTGCTTGCTTTTTTAAACTATAGTCAGATAGATCAATAGATGCTCCCGTCTTATTGCTAAGCTCTAAGCCTTTGTTATAAGAACTTCCTTCTATGTATTCAGAAATATAAATCTCAGCACTTCCAGTCCCTCCTACTGAAGTATGTGAACCTAAATAACTAAAGGTATTGGAGGAGTATGTATCCCACTCACTTGTTGTATAAGTTGTACTAGGGCTAGCTATCGTTTCTTTCCTTACAATCGTTGTATTGGCTGCAAAATTAGAAGACCCTCCATTAAACGTCCCTATAATATCAATAAGAGTTCCGTTTTTAAATAATCCGATAGGATCATTTCCATTGAAGCTGACAACTCCAGAATTACTTTGAACATCTGCAACTGCTTTCATTGTTGCGTCCGAAGAACTATGAACAATCGTGAATACATCACCGCTTGACAATGCCCCACTTAGGTTATAAGTTGAACCCCAGCTTCCCGAACCATTCGTTTGCTTTTTCAAGCTGTAGTCTGATAAATCAACACTCGATCCTGTTGAATTGGCTATTTCTAATCCTTTGTTGTAAGAAGAGCCTTCGATGTATTCTGAAATAAACAAGTCGCTTCCGTTTGATCCTCCTCCATTTCCAGAACCGCCACTTCCACAGTATGTATCATAAATAAAACATACGTATTCAGGATGATCTATGAATGGATTTCGATTGTTTTGGTAAGAATAAACAACATCATTCCTTGAAATCTCTTCACTACTAACTGGATCGTCTAAATGCCATTGAATTAACACTGATGCTTTTCCTTGCATAGGAGATTGATCCGTATTAGACAATAAATTATCTGTTAATTCTAAATCCGGCTCCCCATTGGTTCCTTCGTATCGAACAGTCATGTAAAGAATCATTCTAGCAACATCGCCTTTTACCTCATCTCTAGGCTCCCAAATCCAATCCGTACTACTTGTTCTTGAATCAGTAGTTCCACTATAATTCCCACCTACATCTACATATTGAGTTGGTGCTTCGTCAAAATTTCGATTGTCTCGAGCAGAATTTGTGGTGATATCTGCTGCTCTTAAATGATGAAGATCTGTTCCAGGTCCTGGAGAAGTTCCGAAATTCCCCCTAGATTTTGCCCAAACGTGTTCTCTATTCCAGCCGGCTCCATTTGCATATTCTGCAGCTGCATTCATAGAAAAATTAGAGTACAACCCAATGACGTTATTGGAATTATTCGGGTCTTTATCTGCAACTTTTAAAATATCCCAAACATCTGTTCCAGAACTACTATAGGGATACTCAGTGTGCCCATCAATAATGGAATGTAAAGTAGACTTTAAAGTAGCTCCACTTTGTCCGTTTGTACTATTATAATAGCCCGAAGGGATTTGTGCCCACACCTGAGTATTTAAAAAGAGGGCGCAAATTATTGCAACACTTCTCTTTGTTTGAGAGAGAGATTGATTTTTCATAATTAAGTAATTTGATTTATAGTATTTTAACGCTACAAAATACTCAAATCCGTGTCTCTTGCAAATAAGCTAAAGCTTAAGTTTTAAATAAACAAGAGATTTCATAAGAAGCGTAAGAGCTTAAACATGATATAATCCAAAAAAACGTGCAATATTCGTTACTTTTGTCGCCCCAAAATTAAGGTCATGATAGAAACTCAAAATATATCGCTTCAATACGGAAAACGAATTTTATTCGACGAGGTAAACATCAAATTTACAGGAGATAACTGCTATGGTATCATTGGAGCCAATGGTGCAGGGAAATCTACTTTTCTAAAAATTCTTTCGGGTGAAATAGATCCTAACTCAGGTTTAGTAAATATTGAACCAGGCAAAAGGATGGCCGTTTTAAGTCAAAATCACTACGAATTTGATGAATTTAATGTATTAGATACCGTGATTAAAGGCCATAGTGTACTATGGAAAATCATGAAAGAAAAAGATGCCATCTATGCAAAAGAAGATTTTAGCGAAGCTGATGGATTGAAAGCTTCTGAATTGGAAGGAGAATTTGCTGAGATGGATGGTTGGAATGCTGAATCTGATGCAGCTGCTTTATTAAGCGGATTGGGAATAGTTGAAGCGGATCATTACAGATCTATGACAGAGATTAGTGGTAACCAAAAGGTAAGAGTATTATTAGCTCAAGCCCTATTTGGAAATCCTGATATCTTGATTTTAGATGAGCCAACCAATGATTTAGATGTAAAAACAATCAGTTGGTTAGAGGACTTTTTATTGGACTTTAGAAACACAGTAATTGTAGTTTCTCACGATAGACACTTTTTAGATACGGTTTGCACCAACATCGTAGATATCGACTTTAGTAAGTTAACCACTTTCTCCGGAAACTATAGCTTCTAGTACGAGTCTTCTCAATTGGTATTGAAACAAAGACAAACTGCCAACAAAAAGGCAGAAACGAAGAAAAAAGAATTACAAGAATTTGTGCAAAGATTTAGTACAAATGCATCTAAATCAAAACAAGCAACCAGTAGAAAAAAGCTCTTGGAAAAGATCAATTTGGATGATATTCAAGCTTCCTCCAGAAGATACCCAGGTATTATCTGGATGCAAGAAAGAGATGCAGGAAACCAATTATTGAAGGTTGAGAACTTAAGTGCCCAAGATAACGACGGGAACTTCTTATTTAAGGATGTTAACTTTGTGGTCAATAAAGGAGATAAAATTTCATTCTTAGGAGAGTCAAGAGCAATTACGGCACTTTTCGAAATCTTAGAAGGAATTTCAAAACCGCATACGGGAGAATTTGAATTTGGCCAAACAATTACAACTTCTTATTTACCATCAGATAATACAGAATACTTCAAAAGCTCAGAAAACCTAGTGGACTGGTTAAGAAACTATACCGACGGAGAAAAAGATGAAGTATACATTCGTGGATTTTTAGGAAAAATGTTATTCTCTGGTGAAGAGGTAATGAAAAAATGTTCTGTCCTTTCAGGAGGAGAAAAAATGAGGTGTATGCTCTCTAAAATGATGCAAGGGTCTGCTAACTTCCTTATGTTTAACGAACCTACAAATCACTTAGATTTGGAATCAATTACTGCGTTAAACGACTCTTTAATCGACTTTAAAGGAACGATCTTGTTTACTTCTCATGATCATACCTTTACCCATACTACTGCTACTCGATTTATCGAACTAGCTCCTAAAGGAATGTTGGATAAGGTAATGAGCTATGATGAATATTTAAAAAGTCCTAAAGTAATGGAACAAAAAGCAGCGATTCAAGCGTAAGGAGTAATTACTAATTCCCAGAGTCATAATTAACAATTCGTAATTCAAGGATTCATAATTCTCTATTGAAGGTCATAGCGAGCGACGACAAGAGCGTGGCTATCTCTATATCAATTACGAATTACTAATAAATAATTACTAGTACCGACTAGCGTCAAAGCAGGTGACGACTAGAGAGTGGTTATCTGAAAATTATAAATGGAGTACTAATTAAGTGAGCTAATTCTCTTTTAAATAGGCTACTTTTCTTGAAGACACATGAGGAATTTGAAGAGTTCGGGTTCCAAACTCCATATTACGGACGATTGCGACAACTTCAAGTCTAACGTGTACACCATGCATAGAGTCAGGGTTTTTTACTCCTAAGTAATAAGTCCCCCAATTAAATAGGCCATTTAATTTAACCACGTCAGACTTTACATTTTCCCGACTTCCTAGAGGGTATCGTGTCCAATATCCATCTTGTTTCCTTTTAAAAAGACTAGCATTCTCATAATCGCTTATTAAGTATACATCACAAACATCCCCCCCAGGAGGCACAGCAATTGCGTCCAAAGCAAAGCCAATTGCACCAGTATTATTATCAATCAACCTTGTTATTTGGCCTATAAGATTCATTGTTTTACCCACTCTCTCTATTTCTTCTTTCTTCCTATCTGATACTACTTCATAATACCATTCAACTGTATTTAAAGGCAATGTAAAAGGAATTGTAACTCTTGACTTCCCACCTTTAAAAGTGGCATTACTCCCACTATTAATATAAGACTCGTTTTTAACTAATTGTTTAGGTAAGTATTCTTCTTTAATTAGATACTTTTCTTCTTGTTGAGTATATGTCGTATCGTATTCCGTTCTCCAATAAACTGTTGAATTAAACTTTTCCTTGCCTTCTACAGGGATTCTCGTAAGGCCAATTTTCCCAATCCTTTTCCCTAAAGAAGCATTGTAAAAACGAATCTGATAAATACCTGTAGTTGGGATAACTATTTGCTTCCCTTCTATCTTTTTAATTTCATACTCTGAATAAATAGATTGTCCAGAAGCATATTCTTTAATCTCAATTTCTTTTAAACCTTTCTTCCTAAGCTCTTCAAAATTTAATTGTAATTGATCTCCTTCATGTAGCCCGAAATAAAAATACTTCTCCCCTAATCCTCCTAGTTTAACCGTTTGATCGGTAAGAGAGATTGGAGTCTGAGCATATATTAGCTCATTAAAAAGAAACATTATACAAATGACAAAAAACGATTTTATTCTCATAACCAAAAACTTATAACTTCTAAACTAGAAATTTTAATTTAAACATTGAATACTTTTTTAAACTAATTTGAACAAATCCAATACTTTACTCCTCCTTGTCTCGAACAAGCTCCTTGCCCAGTAGCATTGCTTCTTGTTCCATCGTTACACCTGGCTCCTATTATTCTAGGATTACCCGTCTCACATTGGTACTCATTTGCCGACAGGCCACTACTAGATTGATTTGTATTTGTTGGAGAATCAATTTCATCATCAGTAGAGCAAGAATATGCACTAATGAGAATTGTTGCCAATAGAAGTACTTTAATTGTCTTCATAGTTTGATTATTACAGTGCAAAGGATTAATTAATTAGATATACAATCAAAATAACCGTCCAATAAATGATAGAAATAATTACAAGTCCCTTGAAACTCATCGGGGATTCATTGTTTTTATATCCTGTTCTATACCTTCTATCTCGCTTTGGATATCCAATCAGTCTTAAAAGAAAGATCCAAACTATGATTAAGAGTAAAATCATGTTATTAAATTTTGATAATTCTCCATTTCAATAGCGAATTGTTTGGCATATTTATAGCTACTTATTGAATATGCCTCATTCAGTCCCGTATTGCTTTTAAACTCTATATCTCCATACTTACAAACAGGAATTTGATAATTATCCCTAAAACGCTTATCTCTAGATCCATTTTTATTTGTCTTAGCCCAAGTTTGATCAACTATTACAGCATCTTTAGGAACACTTTCTTCTTCGACAAATCGCTGAGCTTTAAAATTAAATTCCAGTTCTCTAATATCCAATAACCCTAAACTATCTTCAGAGTTCATCATTACCATAAAAGCAGGATATATATACAAATCGCCTCCATTAGCATTTTCGAAACACAAAGGCTCATACTTTGACTTGATAATACTTATTCTATTATTAGTTAGATTAACTTGTTTTCTTGAAACAACAATTCCTGCTGAAGAACGAGTGGCAATTTTATCAACTTTGGAGGTAGATGTAATGTCCCAAATTTTATCGCTTTTTACTATTTGCCTATAAGATTCAATTAAGCTTTGATACCCTTTATCTATTTCGTTAGAGGCCTTTATGTCAATATCTATCTTACAGTTTTCAATTTGTTCTTGAATCTCACTTACACAATTCAATGACTCTATTCTATTATTTTTAAACCACTTTATGAAGAAACCTACAATAAGTACATATGAAACAATCAATAATATAGTTGAAAAAGTTAATTGACTCTTTGCTCTAGCTCTCTCTCTCTTTAATTCTTCTCTTTCTTTATAACAGCTCGAAAGAATTTTCTTCAATTCTTTTAATCCCTTAGTTGTTATCTCCTCAAAATCTATCGTACTTATTATTTCTTTCTTCTCTACTTCCTTTTCAGCATCCTGTAAAATTGGAGTCTCATATTTTTTATTACTTCTTCCTCCAATTTTTTGTCTATCATAAAGTCCTGTACCTGGGATCCCTGTATTTAAATAGGTCCCTTTTTCTCCAACATTAACACTTAAACCTGGGACTCCAATAGTAGTACTTATACCAGATTTACTAAAGTTTAGATATACGCCAGGAAATAGCTTTGTTCTCTTTCTAAATCTCATAACAATCAATTTTCATCTCTTATCTTTTGAATTTTATTCGAAATACTACCTTTCTTTCCAAAATGAAAAGTGGCTATTCTATTCCAACGGCGTAAATCGTTTACTTTAACCCATCTAATCCACTCCATTAATGCCTTCTTTACTTTGATTACATTTTGCACAAGCAGGTGTAGTTGTTACTCCACCCTTTATTTGAGCTATAATATGATCTTGTTGGATCTTTAAACTTGATCCACAGTATGTACAATTATTCATTATTACTAGTTTGAAGGTGTTCTTTTATGCGGTTTAACCGGAACGCTTTTACGTGTTGGTTTTGGTGCATTCGGTTTTGTTCTCTTATGTGGTTTCACTGGAACAGTCTTTTTTTGTGTCATTTTTTTAAATTTATTTCACCCCTCTATTAAATACCACTTATCCAATCGCTTAACTAAGCTTAAAACAATTAACTGACTTGAATTTTCTCCAATAGCAATTTCTATATTTGCTTCATTATCTGTTTCTTTTAACTTGTTCATTATTCGTCCATATGAGAACAATTTATTCCAATTACCCTGGTATTCTTCATCTTGCATTTCGATTAAACAAATCTCTTTTACTTCATTATCATATTCACCATAAGGATCTAGAAGGTGACGCATTTTACTATAATCTCCTAATTGGGCTGACTGGAAAATGTGCAATACGGTACCTTCAGGAGTTTTTTGAAATTCAAATGAATTAAACAAATTGGTCATTGAAATTTCCCTCTCTGTTTTCTCTAAGAGGACTTTTAATCGCTCTAATTCATCCCTTTGTTTAGAAAGTTGTTTTCGTTTTGTTGATGAAGAACGCCCTAGCTGAAACTTCTTAATTTTTAAATACGACTTTTGTTCAGTCTTCAAGCTGAATTTCAATTCTTCTAATCGATCATTTAAATCATCAACTTTTAAAGACTTTCCAACCTCAATTTTTTCAAGATGAATTCTTTTTTCTTCCTCACTATTGGAGCAAGAGATGAGTACGAATAGTAAAATAACAAGGCTCCATTTCATTTTCATAATCAAAATTTTAAACTGTACATAAGATTCTAAGCATTCTACTATCTCTAGGATTATAACCAACTTGATAACTAGATGCTTTTTTAGCCATTATCTCCAAATTTGACATTAATGAAACGGTATAAAGTCTCCAATGAGGAAAGGATCTACTGTGACTATGTCCACCAATCCACCAAGCTGAAAGAGAAACATTTCCAGTGTCTTTGTGTATTCCTAAAGTAAAAGGCTCGACTTCTCTTAGATGACCATCATATGAAAATGTGATAACATTTCGTTCCTTGATAGCTTTGCATAATAATTCTTCCATAGTTTTTGTTTTAAATGAGTATTATCCATTATTACATGGTCCTGAACAAATTGCACAGCCATCAGCTCTTTCGTAGCCCCTTCTTTTAGCTTCCGATACAGCACTATAACAATTGGGATGTTGGCCTAAATATTCATAATTAGTCAACTGATTATAATACCTGCAATCCTGATTATGAACCTCGTTATGACCTCCGGGGTTAGTATTATTGTTTTTGTTTATTCGGTAATTTTTCATTGTATATAGTTTTAGTTATTATTGAATTCTTTTAATTTACTCTCCAACCTAACTTCATCCTCATCATCCAAGCGTTCGAAGAAATCGTAACCTGTTAAACGTTCTATTTCATCTACTGTAACTTGATAATTTGAAAGTGGAGTTTGATACCCTTTTAAATTGTTCTTCATTTGAAAAGCATAGATTTTTCTTAGTTTAGGGTAAAAGGCCATTTTATACAGTCCATCTGGAACAGCAACCTGATTCTATCCTATGTTTTTAGAATCTTCTTTCAATAAGGTGCCTGTAATCACATAGGCCTCGCAATTGCATCGTTTTACCTTTTTTCGAATGGCTGCTTCCAAGTATTTCCACCCGTAGCGATTCAACTCTTTTAATTGTGGAGAGACATTCGTGTATATAAAAGTTTCATCTTTTAAATGTTGGCTGTAAACAAAATCTCCTGCTGGAACATAATGTCCTCGATCGTACCCGCTCTGATAATAATCTGCTCTGATAGCGGAGTGGCTTTTAATTCTTGGGTCTATCTTAAAATTATTGCTTCGTTTCGCTCTTACTCCATTGCTATCTTTAAGCTGTTCTGGAAATAAACGATGAATCGTATAATTAGGTACTCTCCTATTCTTATTGAAATTCACCACATAACCTTCATATAAAACAAAGGCTGACAAGGAATCAGATTCATATCTGAGATGAGGATTCGTTTCTAAAACGCCCCTTTCTAGAATAGACTTTAGTTTTGGAGAACATGAAAAAAAGCAAAAAGATGCCGTCCCAACAAGAATATATTTAACTGACTTATTCATGGTTCGAAAGGAATTTTTTCAATCCATAATTCAATTGATTAACATCCGAGAAGGTCTTAACAACTTTTCCTTCAATGCTCATTTTGTCCATCCAGTCAATCCAAAAGTGCTTTAATAAGTCGAACTCATGTGGGTTCTTATTCGTCTCTCTTGGTTCAATCTCCATTAGCATTACCTCTGTCTTATCGAAGTTGATTCCTTTTATTGGGAGAAAGCCCATTTTTTTTCGATTATAGTATTCTTCCCAATTAGCAGGATGCCTTCTTAGAGTTTCAAAATTTGACCAGTTAATTTGAGTTCCTTTAGGTCGTCGAATGGAAATGTCTTTATCAAATGCTAAATAACCATCTGTCAACACAATCACTTTATTCTCATACTTACCATCTCGGTGATAGTTCGAAAATTGATCTTTTAACCAAGTATAGATATCAGCTCCTGAATCAGCTTGCTTGATAGCTTGCTGATAAAGTAAGGAACAGCTTTGGAGAATAATTTTCTTCTTTTTCTTGTACTTTGGATGAGTCATACGATCTTCCATATCGAGACTCAACTTATCACTGAATTCAAACCCTTTAATCGCTGGATTAGCCTGATCCGCAAATACAATAGAGAGCTTATCTTTAGAAGCCAAATAACCAAATTGCTTCTGCCTTTCACCAAAAATATCCAACACACTCTTGATAACCGTTTGATCTCTTCTGGCTTGATCAGGATGCTTTAGTGTATCAATTCGATTGGATAAATCCAACAACACAATCACATTCATGGGGGGAATACTATCGAAAATATTAACGGAATCTACTTGCTCTTTTTCTGGATCATCGATTAAACATCCAATTATGGAGAAGATCGGAATAAGAAGGAGGTACTTTGTTACTTTCATTTTTCTACTTTATTTAAAGAAACACTTGATAAATTATTTACAAACTCTTCCACGATCTCCATAACCTCTTCACTTCTTCGTTTTTGATCATTCTTTCCTACCACTTGACTTAAGTAGGAATTCCAACCAATTGCAAAGGCATTAATACAGCTTTTCATCTGACTAGGATCATAAACATTCACCTCTAGCTCTTCCTCCTTTGACTGATAAGCCATTTCAGTATTCTTAATCTGCTCATCAAGCTCTCTGATTTGATTTTTTAGACTTTCTATCTCTCTTTTTAAAAATCGTATTCTGGAGCTCTTTTCACGGATAGCAACTTTAGAAGGGCGAAGTTTTTCTTTTTCTTTCAAAACAAAACTTAACACTAAACCCCAAATGATATACACTGCAAAACCTGCTGCGATGATGATGTAAAAGGGTACTTGAGTCCACACCATATTGAATGACCAGGGTACCTCAACCATTCCAATTTCATACTTCGCAATATTGATTTCTTCAACTATTTGATAAGCTAAAAAGGCATCAAAAAGTAAAGTAAATACAAACAGACCAACCACTTTTCCATACTGTTTAGTTTCTTCAAACTTGTGTATTAAGTAGCCTAATGCAATAAACATGGATGTACTTACAATCAAAAAGGTTGAGCCAATCCACCCGTATTCAGCATGTGTTTTAGGAATTGCCTTTAAATTGACTATCGTAGGTAAAAAAATGTCACCTGCTTTTAGGCCCTCCATTAGGGCTGACTTTACATCATAAATGAAAGCACTATAAATGACTGAGGTATAAAAAATAATCAAGTAAGCTGTTAGTGCAAAAAGGATCAAACTTCCCATGATAAATGCAATTGGATCAACTCTTTCTTTTAGCTGACTTGCATCTACTTTTTCTCCACCCTTAATCTGATGAATTTCCTTTTGTAATTGCTCAATATGCTCCTTGTGTGTAGTAATCTGTTGTAAAGAGTCTCCCTTCTGATGTTCTAATTTCTCGACTTTCCCTTTTAACCCAATAATTTCTTGCCTTAACCTCGTGAGCCTAGTTTTTTCACGATTATCGAACTCTCGGCTCTCCCTAATCACCATTACATATACCCTTCTCAACCAAAGCTTAAAAGAGATAATAACTCCCTGAGATTTACCGGCTTCTAACATCCCTAGCTTCTGATAATCTCTTTTTCGAGGACTTTCTGAAGAATCTAACGAAACCTTATCCTGTTCTACTGAGGAATTTTCCTCTCCTGATTTTAACCTAAACAACCCTTCTCTCATGATTCTTGTGTATTTGGATTAGCTACTATTTCCTCAATAATTTCTTTTAGAGTTGTTCCTTTTTTTACCTTATCTAATAGATAACGACCTACTTCTTGAGCATTCTCTTTCTCAAAATTGCATTGAATTATTACTTTCTCTAACAATTCCTTCTCTTCTTTTACTACTTTACCATCAGCCCAAATAACCAGACACAAATCATAAAGCAAGCTAACTTTGCCTTTTAAATGCTCAGGTGCTTTTAAAAAAGAATTATTTGGAGTTTTTAATAATTCATCAATTTCTGATTCTGAAATTCCTTTCTCCAGACCCAATTGATAAATCAATGATAACTCTTGGGGATCTATATCTAAATCCGCCAAAGCCATATCTAGCAGATGCTTGAAGTGATTAGTTATTTCTATTTTATTCATTGTCATTAGTAGTTAATTGTGATTCTTGAATAATGGCGGTTTCAATCTTATTAATAAAAGCAACAACAG
>JAESST010000211.1 GCA_016763995.1 Flavobacteriales bacterium
TACTGGTACTGTAACCTCAATCTATGGATTACAAATAAGTTCAGATGTTCGGATTAAGAAAGACCTAAGTATTTCCGATAAAGCGAATGATCTTGCTCTTCTGAATAAGATTGAAATTACCAACTATCAACTGAAAGATGGAGGTAATAACGACAAGCGGAACTTCAAAAAAGCAATAGCCCAACAAGTAGCTCAAATCTACCCTCAGGCAGTTTATCACTCAATGAGTGAAGTTCCAGATATCTACCAATCTTCTACTATAGAATCAGCTTGGGTTAAACTCAGTACAAATCTTAGACCTGGCGAAATGGTGCTATTGCTCTTCGGTGATGAAAAGGAATTGTTTGAAGTGTTAGAAGTTTCTGAAACTGGTTTCCGTGTAGATTCTGATCGTATTGGAGAAGTCTTTGTTTATGGCCGACAGGTAGATGATTTTCATTCCATCGATTACGATGCCATCTCTATGCTCAACGTTTCTGCTACGCAAGAAATCGCCAGTCAGCTAACAAGCTTACAAGAGAAAAACCAGGAACAAGCAACAAGAATTGAGGAACTAGAAAAACAAGTGGCAGATCTAGAAGCATTAACGAGCCGTATTACGCGTATAGAAACCGCTTTAAATGCTAAGTTGGATTAGAAGTTCACTTATTTTGAATTACCCCATCTTTGTTTCATTCTGGAGGGTAGGTCGGTTGTTCTTCTTGTAATTTATGAATTCAACAAAGTGCCAAACCTCTAAAGGTAAGATTTGGCACTTTTGTCGGAGTTTCTCGCTTCCTCCTTTCTTCCTTTACTATCATTTATAACTTCAAATATGACAAAAAATATAATTGAACTAATGTAATTTTTGAACAAAAAATTACAGCTTCAAGTTTATTTGTTGAGATTTTACAGATACCCTTTGGGGGCACTAGCACTAAAAGTGCATAGTTTTAACTTTTTTTGAGACCAATAAAGCTTAATTCTTATATAACTTAGTTGTAATGGATTTTGTCTTAATATAATATAAGCCTGGACTAAAATGTTTTAGATCAATTACAACTCCTTTAGCATTTTCTTCTATGATTAAAGCTTTATGGCTTAACTCTTCACTTAACACATTGTAAATTTCTATAGTAGAAATTTCCTCTTCATTTCCCGCAACTATTATTCGACCTGAAGTTGGATTAGGATAGACAATTATTAAATTACTTGGTCTTTTAAAATCAATTAATTCAACTTGCGAATAGCTATACATTCCATCATAATCTGTTTGCTTTAGTCGGTAATAATAGAGCTCTCTCAATTGTAAAAAATCTTTAAAACTGTAATCCTTTTTTTTATTTGAATTACCCGCTCCTTCAATCGTTCCAATTAAATCCCAATCTAATCCATTATTAGATCTTTCTACCGAAAAGTAATCATTGTTAATCTCCGATAATGTTTGCCATTTTAATACAACTGTTGAATTATTATGAAGTGTAGCATTAAAGTAATTCAATTCAATAGGAAGAGGAGTTCCAAAGGATACAGAGCCTAATGATATATAAGCAGTTGAGTTAAATGAGATGTGTGAGGTAGAAATTCCAGATATTGTAATTTTTCCTCCTGAATTTGAGATAGACAATCCTCCTCCAAGGGCATATATTGTAGCATTGCTAAAGTCTCCATCTGCATCAATCATCAATCTTAAATCAGTATCTGTTATTGATGCAAGTCCTGCACAAGCACTCAATTCAAAATCCACACTAAAAGTACTAGAATATGCAGTATTGGTTACTTTCCATTCCCTTTCAAGTTTAGATTCAATTGTTGCAGGAACTTCGCCATTACTTGTTACCGTTGCGCACATTTCTCCTGAATTATGCCCAATTGTTACAAATTGTAAGTCAGCTCCAAATGACCCTCCATTTACACTATTTGTTGCAGCCAAAGCAGATAAATATATGGTTGTAGTATCATCTTGAGTAAGTGACTGCTTTTGATTTAATATTGAATTGTCATCTCTCCCTATTCCAATTATATTATTATTATAAGATGTATTATCAGAATAATCCCAAATTATTGTTCCATCTGATGCAAAATAATCTCGCTCATCTTGAGCTCCGGTACTTCCATTGTCTGCACTCGCTTTATCAAATCCATATTTGATTGCTAAATAAGTCTGGATCTTCTCTTGTTCCAACTCCGTAGGAACCTCTGTAAAAACCATTAATTCTGCCACTTGCCCATCAAAGGAGTAAGCTGTCGGATTCCCTGAACTATAGCCTCCCCCTATGTAAAAATTAGAATTACTCCCTGTGGCATTGTCATTGTTTGCATTTGATAATATGACAGATCCATTCAATGAAATAGCCTTCCTTGTTCCATTAGGTGTTGATGTGCCTGTACTTGTTCCATAGGTCCACATGTTATAACTCCCATGGGAAGTTCCCCAATTCCCATTAATCCTCCCTGTTGAAGTTAAGCCCCAATCAAAATAGGTGTTTTCATTATTCCAAGGTAAAATCACACTAAAGATATCATTGCCCAACATATTCTCAAACAACAAGGAGTTGCTCTGATCAATATCGGCTTGACTTACTACATAAATCCACAAATCATCGTATTCGGCTGTACCAAATATTCCATTGGTGATTTGTACATATTCACTATTGCTACTAGTAAAATCTAATGCAGGATTAAAGTTTATTTGATCGCTTAACAAATCAGGACCATTGGCTGCTACTGTTACATCATTGTTATTTAACGATTGATCTGTCCATCCTGATAAGGGTATCGTGCCTGTTGTGCCTACATCGGCCTTTAACCACAACTGCAAACCTGTTACCACATCTGCAGGACCTACTACTGTTGCGTTGTTTATTCCGATTGCAAAAAAGTCTGCAGTGCTAAAACTTACGCCTGTAAAACTTAACTCACTACCGGTTAAACTAGCTCCGGCTGTATGAGCTGATGAGCCTGCATTAAACACCGCATCTCCATCTATTAATATCGAATAGTCTGCAGCTGATCCGGTATTGGGCAATCCTACTTCATCTAAATCTATCGTCACATCTACACTTCCCGGAGTACCATTCAATTGTATTTTCCATACTCGATTACTTCGATCGGTATATCCGACTGCTACATCTACATTATTGATGGATGAGCCGCCATCATCTCCCCATAATAAAAAGTCTAAATCGGTACCGAAGGCTCCTCCATTATCCATCGTTATGCCGCCATTGCTTGAGTTATTCTTCGACTTTTGCTGATCTAAGCCTGAATTATCATCCCTGCCTATTCCGGTTACATAATTTGAATATGTACTGTTTAAACTATAATCCCAAATTACTGTTCCATCTGATGCAAAATAATCTCGCTCATCTTGAGCTCCGGTACTTCCATTGTCTGCACTCGCTTTATCAAATCCATATTTGATTGCTAAATAAGTCTGTATCTTCTCTTGTTCCAACTCCGTAGGAA
>JAESST010000212.1 GCA_016763995.1 Flavobacteriales bacterium
GCACCAGTTGCAGCAGAAATGCACTCTTTTGAGAAGCATTTTAGAGAGAGTATGAAAAGCACTGTCCCTCTTTTAGACAAAATAACTCGTTATATTGTAAAGCGTAAGGGGAAGCAAATGAGACCTATGTTTGTTTTTCTAACAGCAAAACTTTTCGGCGAAACCACTCCCTCAACTTATACTGCTGCTTCTCTAATAGAACTGTTACACACCGCCACTTTGGTACACGACGACGTAGTAGACGAATCGTACAAGAGGAGAGGGTTTTTTAGTATTAATGCACTTTGGAAGAATAAAATTGCCGTTTTAGTAGGTGATTATTTACTTTCTAGAGGCTTATTGCTTTCCGTTGAAAATGAAGAATTCGATCTATTAAAAATCGTTTCTACCTCTGTGAAGCTGATGAGCGAAGGAGAACTTCTTCAAATTGAAAAAGCGAGAAAATTAGATATTCAAGAAGATGTATACTTCGACATTATTACTAAAAAGACCGCAACCTTAATCGCCTCTTGTTGTGCAACAGGAGCCAAATCTACTAAGCAACCTGAAGAGATAGTTGAGAGAATGCGCTTGTTTGGAGAGAAAGTTGGGATTTGTTTTCAGATTAAAGATGATTTATTCGACTATGGGAGTGGGAAAAATTTGGGAAAACCCACAGGGATAGACATTAAAGAGAAAAAGATGACGCTCCCTCTTATCTATTCACTAAGACAGACAGATAGAAGTACTAGAAGAAGAATTATTAATACTGTAAAAAACAACGACAACAATCAAAAGAAAGTACAAGAAGTGATCGACTTTGTTATTCAGTCGGGAGGGCTAGAATATGCTGCTAAAAAAATGCATGAATACAAAGATGAAGCACTAGCCATTCTTGCTGAGTTTCCGGATAACGATGCCAAAGAATCGCTTAAAAATTTAGTTTTGTACACTACAGAAAGAACCAAATAAAATGAGAATAACGGCCATACTATTGATCTCAATATTGATTTTATCTTGCGAGAACAATCAAGCAACAACAGAGAAAGAAGAAATAAAAAGAGAAGTAACACAGGTGTTAGAAAACTATCCAGATGGTAAAACAAAGGTAGAAGGGGAACGAGTGAACGGCGAAAGACATGGAATTTGGAAATACTACTATGAGAGTGGATTCCTGTGGAGCGAAGGAAAATACTGGTATGGTAAAAGAAAAGGCTATTCTATTGTTTATCACAAAAATGGAAAGAAAAAACTAGAAGGTTCTTATAAAAATGATCTGAAAATTGGAGAATGGAAGCTTTGGGATAAAGATGGAAGTCTGTACAAAACCATTAACATGGATGAACTATTGACGACCAACGATTCATTAAAATTAGAATTAAAGTAAACAACATTGATTCCTAAGGAAACAGTAGACCGAATTATTGAAACCTCTCGAGTTGACGAGGTTGTTGGAGAATGGGTAAACCTCAAAAAAAGAGGCGCCAATATGCTTGGCTTATGTCCTTTTCACAATGAAAAATCCCCTTCATTTACGGTTTCTCCGGCTAAAGGTATTTACAAATGTTTCGGCTGCGGGAAAGCCGGTGGTTCAGTGAACTTTGTAATGGATCATGAGCAATATAGCTATCCTGAAGCGCTAAAATTCTTAGCCAACAAGTATAACATTGAAATAGAAGAAGAAGAAAAATCTCCTGAACAGGTTCTGGAAGCAAATGCAAAGGAAAGCTTGTTTTTAGTAAGTGAATTTGCTGCTGCTTATTTTCAAAAGCAATTAAACGATTCAGACAATGGAAGAGCCATTGGCTTAAGTTATTTTAAAGAGCGAGGATTTAGAGAAGAAACCATTGAAAAATTTAAGCTTGGCTATAGTCACGATGAATGGGAAAATTTCACCAAAGCAGCATTAGATAAAGGTTACAATATCGATTTTCTTGAAAAAACAGGACTAAGCATTGTAAAAGGAGAGAAACATTTCGACCGATTTAAAGGTCGTGTGATGTTCCCTATTCAAAACATATCTGGAAGAATTATTGGTTTTGGTGGAAGAACTCTTTCTGCAGGAAAAAAAGTAGCGAAGTACCTTAATTCTCCTGAGTCAGATATTTACCATAAGAGTAGGGTTTTATACGGCTTAAATCTGGCAAAAAGACAAATTACAGCAGAAGACCGATGTTATTTAGTTGAGGGGTATACTGATGTTATTTCTTTACATCAAAATGGAATTGAGAATGTTGTATCAAGTTCAGGAACCTCACTCACCACAGACCAAATTCGGCTAATTAAAAGATACACTCAAAACATCACCATCCTGTTCGATGGCGATACAGCTGGAATAAAAGCTGCTTTTAGAGGTATCGACATGATTTTAGAAGAAGGCTTAAATGTTCGTGTATTGGCCTTCTCTGAAGGAGAAGATCCCGATTCCTTTGCAAAATCTCATAGTACAGCCGAGATAATAGCGTTTCTAACAGATAAGTCTTTTGATTTCATTCGATTTAAAACGAACCTGCTGCTTAAGGAAACAGGAGGCGATCCTATTAAAAGAGCGGGCCTAATAAAAGAGATTGTTGAAAGTATTGCATTAATTCCAGACCCTATTGCTCGCTCTGTCTACTTGCAGGAATGCAGTAACTTGATGAATATTGGTGAGGAAGCTTTATTGAACGAGCTGAATAAGGTTCGAAGAGCCAAACTGACTAAAAAAGCACAGCAGAACGAAAGAGAAGGGAGTAGGTTCCCAATTGACCAAATTGCATCGCCAACAATTAAAAAAGCTGAACCTGTTAATAGCTTAGCCATTCAGGAAAAAGATATAATCAGAACGTTGATAAAGTACGGAAATACAGAAGTTTCAATTCAAACTAACAAGGAAGCAGCAAAAGGAGAAGAAGAATACATTGAAGCTACTGTCGCAGAATACCTCGTTTTCGAAATCGAAAAAGATGGATTAGACTTTAATAATCTAGTGTTTAACACAATTTACGCATTCTTTAAAATAGCCGCAGAAAACGACACAACTGTTACTGAAAGTCATTTAGTTTCTCACCAAGATCAAGAGATAAGTAGCTTTGTTATTGAATGTCTTCTAGAAAAATATATCCTAAGTTTAAATTGGGAAGAGAAACATAAAATTCTAACAGTTACAGAAGACCAAATTTTATCAACTAAAATTCATAAAGGTATCTGCTCATGGAGACTCAATAAGGTGATTGAAATAATTGAAAAGAAGCAGAATTCCTTAAAAAGCAATATGAATGATTATGAATCTACCTTAAATGAGCTGATCAAGTTAAATGAAGCAAAAAAGAGGTTAGCAGGAGAATTAGGCAGGATAATTTTAAGATAATTATGGAAGAACAAGTAGACAGTATCTGGGCCAAAATTCAAGAAATACTGGAATTTCATCTCATTGATTTGGGAACTTATCAGCTTTCCATCTACAACATCATTGTTGTTCTTTTCATCATTCTCATTGCACGATTATTTACAAAAACATTCGCCAACTTTCTAAAAGAGAAGATCAATAAGGAGAAAGATATCAACGACGGAAAAGAGTTAGCTCTTTTGCAAATTGGGAAATACGTCATTTACTTGCTCACTTTCTTATTGGTTTTTAGAAGTATCGGAATTGACATTACTCCATTCATTATTGGGTCTTCAGCTTTATTTGTAGGCTTAGGTTTCGGACTCCAAGATGCCTTTAAAGACTTTATTTCAGGACTTATCTTGTTATTTGAAGGAAATGTAGTGATTGGAGATATTATAGAATTTGAAAACGGAATTTTGGGAAAAGTAAAGCAAATAAGTCTTCGAACTTCGAAAGTGAGAACAAGAGATGGAATTGTTTTAATTGTTCCGAACTCCCAATTAACCAACAACAGGGTTATCAATTGGACAAACAGCAATATCCTTACC
The DNA here is from genome assembly GCA_016763995.1 of Flavobacteriales bacterium. Lineage (GTDB taxonomy): Bacteria > Bacteroidota > Bacteroidia > Flavobacteriales_E > Vicingaceae > NORP294. Next base: position 3,898 of record JAESST010000212.1, read on the forward strand.
AGGTTTCATATCTCAGTAGGAGTAGCGTACGGGTCAGACACGAAATTAGTAGAACAACTCTTAATTGATGTCGCAAAAGAAGATCCTAGTATTTCAGAACGGATTGTCCCTTTTGTTCGATTTCTAAATTTTGGAGAATCTTCCCTCGATTTTGAGCTTCACTTCTGGTCAGAAGAAATATGGAAAATAGAATTTACCAAGAGTAGAATGCGATTTGAAATTGATCAGAAGTTTAGAGACAATAATATCAGCATCCCCTTCCCTCAAAGAGATTTACACCTCAAATCGAGCAATATTAATTTGGAAAAAAGTTAAGGTTTTGAAAAAGGGCATTTATACATTTATCCGATTCTATCATTCTCTTCCTACGAGGGCTAAAAAAGCACAGCGAAATTTTCTGGTTTGGCGTTACAAACACATGAATGACCGACAATTTATACTGTTACTCAGTATCCTTGTTGGCTTCTCATCTGGAATAGTTGCAGTGATACTAAAAAATGCTGTTCACTTTATCCAGCACCTACTAGAACCTAAAAAAAATGTAGGTTATGAAAACTATTTATACCTTGTCTATCCCGCAATTGGAATAATGATTACCGTTCTGTTTGTTCGCTATGTTATTAAAAAAAGAATAGGACATGGAATACCTTCTACCCTACATGCTATTTCGAAAAAAAGTTCTCAATTACCTTTTAGCTACACCTATGCTCCATTAATAACAAGTATAATAACCGTTGGATTTGGAGGGTCTGTAGGACTTGAGGGGCCTGCTGTAGGAGCAAGTAGCGCCATTGGTTCCAACTATTCTCGCTGGGGCAGAATGAATTATAAGACAACTACACTCATGTTAGGTTGTGGAGCCGCCGCCGCCATGTCTGGTATTTTTCATGCTCCGATTGCTGCCATCGTTTTTGCCTTAGAGGTTATTATGCTCGACTTAACAGCGGGCTCATTAATTCCTCTTTTATTAGCCTCTGTATCGGCAGCTCTAACCTCAACCTTTATGTTTGACGATGGAGTTCTATTTGACATAGAATTGACCGAATTTTTTACTTTTGGAGACATCCCTTTTTATATTTTATTAGGCGTATTAACTGGTCTCATCTCTGTTTATTTTTGCAAAACATATTGGTCAGTTGAAAGCTTATTTAAAAAAGTAGATAATCCTTTTAAACGCTTATTAATTGGCTCTTCTGTTCTAGGTTTGTTATTATTCCTCTTTCCTCCTCTTTACGGTGAAGGTTTTGGTTCTATCAAACAGCTTTTAAATGGAGATGTGTATACCCTTATTGATGGTAGCTTCTTTTATGATTATAAAACCGAAACGTGGGTTGTTATCCTTTTCCTATTGGCCATTGTATTCTTAAAAGCCATTGCCACAACCGTAACTATAGGTGCCGGAGGCATCGGAGGAACCTTTGCTCCATCTTTATTTATTGGTTCGGTATTTGGATTTGTATATGCCAAAATCATTAACACACTTGGACTCTTTAGCCTTTCCGAAAAAAACTTTGCCCTAGTTGGAATGGGAGGCGTAATTGCGGGAATACTTCATGCTCCTTTAACAGCTTTGTTTTTAATTGCAGAAATCACAGGAGGATATGATCTTGTGCTTCCACTAATGATTACGGCTGCGATCTCCTTTCTAACTTCAAAATATTTTAATCAGCATTCATTATATACTATGCAGTTGGCTAAAAAGGGAGAATTAATCACACATGATAAAGACAAAGCAGTTTTAACCCTAATGAATCTTGAAGCAGAAGTAGAAAAAGATTTTGCTCCTATTCTACCAAATGATAGCTTAAGGGTATTGGTAAAAGTAGTTTCTAAATCTAAACGAAACATCTTTCCTGTCATTAATGAAAAAGGTGGCTTAGAGGGTGTTGTTCTTCTTGACGATATTCGTCAAATCATGTTTGAACCCAAACAATACGACGAGATTTTAGTGAAAGAAATCATGAAAAATTTCCCAGAATCAATTTCGTCTTCAGATAGTATGGATTTGGTGATGGCAAAATTTAACAAAAGTGGGGCGTGGAATCTACCTGTAATCAACAAAGGAATATATGTTGGATTTGTTTCAAAGTCTAAGCTGTTCAATGCTTACAGAAAAGTTCTTCAAGACTTCTCAGACCAATAAATTAACGTTCTTAATTGTAAGGAATAAGAATTAACTTTATAAAAATTTTAGATATGAAATTTCTACTTGTTTCACTCTTCGTTTTACCTAGCCTATTATTTGCTCAAGAACCAACCTACACAAAAGGGATTCCTAATGACTTGGCTAAAGAGAAAATTATTTTTCTAGAGCATGAAAAAATCCCAGTAACTGCAGATAAAAAAGATGGAAAAGCAGCAAAGTATATTCTTCTAAGACAAACAAATCACAACAAAGTGATTAACGAATCGAATCTTAAACTTCAGGGGGCAGCACTTGCATATCCTTATGAGTACGGGATTGCAACACCTTCTACTTATCCTTCTTTAGCAAAAGCTGGATATAAATATGTTTTGAGAAGCAATGTTTATAGCTACAAACATCTTGAAGGTCAACCAAATGAAGATGAATTATTGATATTCGAATACTTTATTCATGATATAGAAAACAATATCGCATATAAAGTATTTCAAATGGATGAGATGAAAGTATATGACTCCAAAATGATGATCCGTAAATTAAACCGTGCCATCAAGCATTCCAATTAGTCTAAAATCATTCCTGCACCAACAGTTTCGTTCGTCGCCTCATCTATCAAAATTAAACTCCCAGTATTTCTATTCTTCTTATAACTATCAACAAATAAAGGCTTAGTTGTACGTAAGGTAATTCTTCCAATATCATTCATCCTGATAATAGTATCTTCTTCTAATCGGTGCAAAGTATTAATGTCTACTTTATACTTTACCTCTTTTATAATACATCTAGCATCATTTGACGTATGTTTAACAGCATACTTTCCTCCTAACTGAAGGGGTCTTTCATTCAGCCAACAGACCATAATATCGATATCTTGAGTAACCTCTGGTCGATTATTTTCTCGCACTATCATATCGCCACGACTAATATCCATTTCATCTTCTAATGTAATAGTAACTGACATTGGAGCAAAAGCTTCTTCAATAGAACCATCCAATGTATCAATAGACTTAATAGTAGACGAAAACCCAGAAGGAAGAGCTACTACTTTGTCTCCAGGCTTAAAAACCCCACCAGCTATCCTACCAGCATAACCCCTATAATCGTGAAATTCATCAGACTGTGGCCGTATTACATATTGCACAGGGAAACGACAATCTACATGATTGTGGTCACTCCCAATGTGTATATTTTCTAATAAGTATAATAATGTTCCTCCTTGGTACCAGTCCATATTTTCGGACTTGTTCACTACATTATCGCCATTCAATGCCGAGATTGGAATAAAATTGATGTCTTTGATTCCTAATTTTGAAACAAAAGCTTCCGTCTCTTTTTTAATCTTTTGGAATACATCTTCACTGTACTCCACTAGATCCATCTTGTTGATACAAAAAACAACATGTGGAATACCCAGTAATGACGCAATGAAAGTATGACGGTAAGTTTGTTCGATAATTCCTTTCCGAGCATCTATCAAAATAATTGACAAATTAGAAGTAGACGCTCCAGTCACCATATTTCTAGTGTACTGAATGTGCCCGGGGGTGTCTGCGATAATAAACTTACGCTTCGGAGTGGCAAAGTATCGGTAAGCAACATCAATGGTTATCCCCTGCTCTCTTTCAGCCCTTAATCCATCCGTTAACAAAGCTAGGTTTACATTTTTCTCTCCTTTTTTCTTACTACTTGCTTCAATCGCCTCGTACTGATCTTCAAAAATTGATTTACTATCGTAAAGCATTCTTCCAATCAATGTGCTCTTTCCGTCATCAACACTCCCTGCCGTTGAAAATCTCAACAACTCCATGTCTAAATATGAGTTACTCTCCATTCTTTCTCAATTATTAATTATTAATTGTCAATTAACAATTACTTAAAAATATCCTTGTTTTTTTCTATCCTCCATTGCTGCTTCAGAACGTTTATCGTCTGATCGAGTTCCTCTTTCAGTAGTTCTAGTTGCAGCAACTTCTTCAATAATCTTTTCTATTGTATCTGCATCTGACTCAACTGCACCTGTACATGTCATGTCTCCGATGGTTCTAAAACGAACAGTCATTTCAGAAGTTTTTTCCTCTTCACGTTGTGGAATAAAATCACATTCTGACATAACCACTCCATCTCTAATAAAGCAATCTCTCTGGTGAGAAAAGTACAATGAAGGAAGTTCAATCCCTTCTGCCAAAATGTATTGCCAAACATCCATTTCAGTCCAGTTACTGATTGGGAAAACTCTAAAGTTTTCTCCAAAATTTTTCATTCCATTAAAGATGTTCCACAATTCTGCTCTTTGATTCTTTGGATCCCATTGCCCAAATTCATCTCTATGTGAAAAAAATCTTTCTTTCGCTCTAGCCTTTTCTTCATCTCTTCTTGCACCACCCATAGCAGCACCAAACTTATGTTCATCCAATCCTTCTAACAACGTAACCGTTTGCAAACCATTTCTACTCGCATTGAAACCCTTCTCCTCAACTGCCTTCCCTTGATCAATAGAATCTTGTACTGAAGCAATAATTAAATTTGCTCCAAGTTTTTTAACATATTTGTCTCTAAACTCAATGGTTTCAGGAAAGTTGTGCCCTGTATCTACGTGCATTAAAGAAAAAGGAATTTTTGCAGGGTGAAAAGCTTTTTTTGCAATGTGAGCGCAAACAATAGAATCTTTTCCTCCTGAAAAAAGAAGTACTGGATTTTCAAACTGCGCAGCCACTTCTCTTACGATATAAATCGCCTCAGACTCTAACTCCTTTAAATGATTTAGGTTATAACTCTTCATTCTTTTATTTTATAAGCGGCAAAATAAATTCAACCAATTCATTCGCCGATTCTTCAACTGTTCTATTCTGTGTCTTTACAACTAAGGCTGCATTTCCCGGAGACTCAAAAGGAGCACTA
>JAESST010000213.1 GCA_016763995.1 Flavobacteriales bacterium
TAGCTTGTAAAATTCCAAAGCCCGTAGATGTTATTAATTGATTGCCTCCACAATTTACTGCTTCAATCCAGATTCCATCTCCGAGCCCGTCAATGAATAAAGCTCCAATTTCTGCTGCGCTTTTCAGCTGAAAACTTTCATTATCTAAGTCGAGGTAGTTCCTTTTAACAATCACGGGTGTATCGAGCTTATAATTCATCAACTCTACAAAGGCTCGTCTTTGTTCAGCCATTCCATTGATATTGTCTGTTGTTAAAACAAGAACAACATTGGTATTTTTAGTAAGAAAATGGATTAGTTCTTTATTGTTAATTAGAACGCTTGAATTTATTTCTACGAAGATCAGTTGAGAAGTAATGGAAGTTATTTTAGAGCGTTCTCCAAATTTCACAAGTGGGTAGTGTCGTTCTTTTATTGACCAGTTTTCAAGGTTTTGAATAACACTTAAAGTTCCGGGAATCTCAAAGGTTATTTGATTGTCCCCAACAAAGATGTAGTCTATTGATTGATCAGCAATGTTCCATTTATCTAGTGGTACAGAATAGTTGTAACCGAAGGGGAATAAATGGCTTGCCTTAATAGAGCCCACGGAAGATAGGTCTCCGATGACTACGGGTACTTTATCAGACCCAATGTTGTTAATTGTTTGAGAGTTTCTTTTTGAATAATTATAAAAATCGATAGGTAAATTTTCAAGCTTCTGAATCGCTTTATGAAAATGTATATTTTCAAAGGCTTTTACTAGTTTCTCTGCAACGGGAATTTCAAACTCAGGTTCTTCTGTTAATGAAACTCTAATGGTATCGCCTAATCCATCTTGCAATAATGTTCCAATTCCAACGGCAGATTTAATACGCCCATCTTCCCCATCTCCAGCTTCTGTTACTCCGAGGTGCAATGGATAATCCATTCCATTCTCCTTCATTTTCTTAACTAAAAGCCGATAAGCTTGTACCATTATTAGGGTATTGCTTGCTTTCATTGAAAGTACAATATCGTGGAAATCATTCTTGATGCATATTCTTAAGAATTCAAGAGCCGACTCAACCATTCCTAAAGGAGAATCGCCATACCTGCTCATAATTCTATCAGAAAGAGAGCCATGGTTGGTGCCAATTCTCATTGCAACGCTATTTTCCTTACAAATTAGTACCAAAGGAGTAAATTTTCTTTCAATTCGCTCTAACTCTTCTTGATAACTTTGATCGGAATATTCAATTTCTTCGAATTTCTTCTTGTCGGCATAATTTCCAGGGTTTACCCGAACTTTCTCTACAATTTTTGCGGCAATCTCGGCTGCATTAGGAGTAAAGTGAATGTCTGCAACAATAGGAGTTGTATAGCCTCTAGCTTTTAACCCTTTTTTAATCTCTGCTAGGTTTTCTGCGTCTTTTTTACTGGGAGCAGTAATCCTTACCATTTCGCATCCTGCATCAATCATTCGAATAGATTGTTCTATAGATGCTTCTGTATCCATGGTGTCTGTCGTAGTCATAGATTGAATCAGAATAGGCTGTGAACCACCCATTACTTTTTCACCAATTTTTACCTCCCGACTTTTATTTCTTTGGAATTGTGAAAGGCTTACGTAAAACTCAGACATGTTTTTTTACAAACTTAACTCTTTGCTTCAAGTTTTAGTTCGATTTTTTCTTTTTTTAACCCTCTGTATACAAGTAATTAAATGGAATAGCGATGCTTCTAAGAAGCAAATTCTTTGAGGTATCGGTATACTTTTTCTTGCTCTTCCATTAAACTCATATGACTAGATTCTTCTAGAATAAAATGGCTCCCTTTTTCTCCAAGGTTTGATTCCTCAATGAGATTTTCTTCTGGGAAAATCGAGTCATATTTGCCAATCAAATAGATAAAAGGGAAAGGAGCAAACTTCAAAACTATTTCCCGCTCTTTTCTGAGTTTCATGCCTTCAATACTAGCAATGATACCTCTTTCCGAACAGTTGTGAGCATATTTCAAATAACGTTTGATTTGCCAAGTAGTGTTTCTCTTTTTTAAATTAAAGAAACCAGGAACCAGTAACTCAATAGCACGCTTCCTGTCTTTTTTTACTAGGTCTATGAGTTGGTTTCTTGATTGTCTTCTAGTAGAGTTATCTCCTTTGGCACTTGAGTTAATGAGCATTAAACCAAGAACAGAATCTGGATATTTTTCTGCAAAAGCTAAGCTTACATAGCCTCCCAATGAATGGCCGGCAATTACCGTCTTTCTTACATTTAAATGTTTCAATAAAGCTTTGATACTTTCGGCTAGTAATTCCATGTTGTGAACGTAGCCTATGCATTCAGATTCACCATGACCCGCTAAGTCAATACAAACTACCTTAAATTTTTTAGATAAACGTTTTTGATAGTCGTTCCAAATCTCTTTTGACCCCAAAAATCCATGAATAAGGACAATACAGCGCCCTTTGCCTTTTGTTGTGTAAGAAATTTGCGCTCCTCTAAAAAGAAAATTCGCACTCATCTTAGTGCTTCATTGCTGCTTCAATATCTTTTAGCTCAATAGGGATGTGTGCCATTAGATCTTTATTCCCATCTTCTGTAATTAGATAATTGTTTTCCAATCGAATTCCTGTGCTTTCTTCTCGAATATAAATGCCAGGCTCAATCGTGAAAACCATTCCAGCTTCAATCGGTTTGTACCAGCTGCCAACATCATGCACATCTAAACCTATATAATGAGAAGTTCCATGCATAAAATATTTTTTATACGCAGGCCAATCAGGATTTTGATCGTCAACTTCTTGTTGAGAAATAAGATTCAATTTTAATAATTCTTCTGTCATAAACTCTCCTACTTGAAGATGATAGTCAGCAAGCAAGATGCCCGGTTTTAAGATGTTTTCTGCTTTTTTCATTACGGTTCTCACCGAATTGTAAATAGCCGCTTGGCGTTCAGTAAATTTCCCATTTACTGGAATTGTTCTGGTTAAATCAGAAGCATAGTTAGCATACTCAGCACCAACATCCATTAATATTAAATCACCGTCTTTACACTCTTGATTATTTTCAATATAATGCAATACACAAGCGTTACAGCCGGATGCGACAATCGGGCTGTAAGCAAAACCTTTGGATCGACCTCTTAAAAATTCATGCATTAACTCCGCTTCAATCTCATACTCCATTACACCTGGCTTTATGAATTTCAAAATACGCTTCACTCCTGCCTCAGTGAGATTACACGCTGTTTGCATTAATTCAATCTCTTCAGGTTCTTTAATAGAACGTAGGTAATCAGTGATAGGTGCGATTCTATCATAAGTATGCAAAGGAAATTCTTTTCGAATCCACTTTGTAAATCTATCGTCTCGAGTCTCAGTCTCTACATTTGCCCTTAAATGTTCGTTGTCATTTAAGTATATAATATCAGCTTCATAAATAATAGATTTTAAAATTTTATTAAAATCTTGTATCCAGTAGACTGTTTTAATCCCCGAACTTTCAAAAGCTTTTTCTTTTGTTAGTTTCTCTCCCTCCCAAATAGCGATTTCTTCATTGGTTTCTTTCAAGAAAAGAATTTCTCGATGTTTTTCAGTTGGTGAATCTGGAAAAATTAAAAGAATAGATTCCTCTTGATCTACTCCACTTAAGTAAAGCAAATCATTGTTTTGTCTGAAGGGCATTTCTCCATCAGCATTCGTCGGCAATATATCGTTAGAATTAAAAAGGGCAAGTGAATTAGGCATCATTCTTTCTGCCAGTTTTGCTCTGTTTTTAACGTATAAATTAGAATCTATTGGTAAATATTTCATTTGTTTACTATAAGTGAAATTCAAATATAAGCAGGCAATTCTTTGTTCTAAAATTTTACATTTAAACCAAGCAAATAATTTTTCAATGCATGCGGGAAATAGAAGTTTTCAGTGTGCCTTTCAGCTGAAATGCAACCAAAAGTATATCCATTTTAAGAATATTCTTCACTTAAAAAGTACTTGTAGCTTCAGCACTTTGAACAACTATTGGAGAATAACTGTTTGTAATTGAAGATCGTTTTTAAACCTGAGCTCGGTTCTTCTTAAGAATTCAGAACGTAGATAAATAGTGAGATTTGATTAAAATTAATGAAGGAATAGCGAGCTATTCTAAGTAA
>JAESST010000214.1 GCA_016763995.1 Flavobacteriales bacterium
ATAATTATGAAAAAAATAATCTATTTAACCTTAATTATATTATGTACATCAAGTCTTTTTGCCCAAAAGAATTTATTTTTAAACAATCAAACAGGATGTACTCTAGAGTACTTATTCAATACTATTGATGCAAATTGCAATATAAATACACTTCCTTCTGTTACTCTTTTGCCTAATAGCATTAATGTAATTGTTACAGCGCCTTTAGGACAATATTTTCACTATGTAGAGATCACTACACCGACATCTCCATGTCTTGCAGTTGCGCTTATGGCCCCTTCCAATATTGATAGTTGTGAGCCATGTATTAATTATTATAGTGGTATATTATATTATAATATAAATTCTTCAGAAAATATTAATCCTGGATGTGCTTGTCATGAGAATTTTACTCTTTCTTGGGTAATCTCATCTTGTAATTGGGGAGAAATAGTAGTTCAATAATCTTAATAATTAACATGAAAATTTTGAAAAGTCTGTGAGTGACTTACAGGCTTCTTTTATTTTTTATGTCCTTTCCTAAAATAAGTTGACACAAAATCAACCTATTTTAGGACGACTCAATATCAGTAAGCGATTATAATTTGATTTTCTAAAATTTTATAGAAATCTCAGAAAAAGTAAGAGGTGTTAAGTGTTTAATCATAGATTCAGACCCTGCGGGATATGTCGCTGAAAAGTATGCTGCAAGAGCTGATGGTACTCTTTTCAGTCAGTGATCTTGTATTCGGAATGTTCAGAGATGACCCTTTCTTGCATCTCTCCTTTATGTCTTTTTCAATTTCTAGCTGATGAACAAGCTCAACACATAAACTAAAAAAGTCCTGTACGATCGTACAAGGCTTTTCTCTGTCGGGATGGCAGGATTACCTCCTCTTCGGTCGGTGATCCTAAAATGGGTTTGCCATACCAAAAGACCGCTAAAGCATACTTTCATTCGATTCATCCCATAAAAAAGATCTGTCATTTCTGACAGACCTTTTGGTGGTCGGGGTGGCAGTCAAAAGTTCGAACTTTTTTAAAGAAGGATATAGGGTTGATAAGTAAGACTAATCCTTTAGTAATCAATTTTATTAGGTCACAGCAAAAGACTTGTAGAAAGACCTGTTCAACGAAGCTTTAGTATAGTTGAAAGCACGAGAGAATTTGTTCGACCAGAGAGAGTGACTTAACAGTCAAAGCTAAATGCTGTATGGGCGTATAGCTTTTATTGCAGTTCTAGCCTTTTTCAATTCTTCTTTCGATTTTATCTACATTATTTTTCACAAATTATTTGATTAAGTGCAGTATTTATGTCGGAAATTAAATCCTCATGATTTTCCACTCCAATTGAAAGGCGAATAAGTCCATCTGAAATACCTATTCTTTCTTTTAGTTCTTTAGCCATACCAATATGTGTCATTGAGGCAGGGTGTTGAGCCAAACTTTCTGTGCTTCCCAAGCTTACTGCTAATTTTATTAAATTCAGATTATTTAGAAATTGAAATGCTTCTTTTTCTCGACCTCTTATTTCAAAAGCAATCATGGCACCTGAAGAAGTGTATTGGCGTTGATAAGTATCATAACTTTTGGAGCCTGGTTTTAAAGAGCCTAAATAATAAAGTTTTGAAACAGCAGGGTGTTGTTCCAAAAAGTCGGCTATGATTCTTGTGTTTTTTGCCTGTTGTTCCATACGCACTTTTAGCGTCTCTAAACTTCTAAGAAGCAACCAACAAGTATGTGGGCTTGCCATATTCCCTAAGAATGTTCTTAGTACTTTTATTCTACCCATTACTTCTGCATTGCCCAAAACTGCACCTGCAATTAAATCGCTGTGTCCTCCAATGTATTTTGTTGCAGAATAAATAATTAAATCTGCTCCAAACTGAAGCGGGTTTGACCAAAGCGGTCCCATATATGTATTATCTACTGCCAAATAAATTGGCTTTTCAGTAGTTTCGAAATGCATAGATATTGTTTTGCACATTTCGATATCAATCAAATCATTAGTAGGATTAGCAGGTGTTTCAATATAAACAAGAGATAGTTTATTAGCCTTTCCTGTTGCTTCTACCATGCTTATAATTTCTTCCTTACTTTGGTCAGGTGTAAAACCGATTGAATCAATACCAATACTCTTTAAAAAATTGGTGATAAAATGATCTGTTCCTCCATAGGTTGGCATACTATATAATAGTAAATCGCCCGGCTTCAAAAATTCAAGTAGAACTGTGCTGATAGCTGACATGCCGCTTTCAAAGACAGCACAATCTTCCGCCTTATCCCAAAGGCAAAGACGATTTTCTAAGATCTCTAAATTCGGATTATTGATTCTACTATAGATAAGACCTAATTTTTCGTCTCGCCCCTGTTCTCTTATTCCGTAAGCTATTTCAAAAAAAGCTTTTCCTTCCTCTGCTGTTTGAAAGACAAATGTGGATGTTTGAAAAATAGGTGGCTTTAGCGCCCCTTCAGATAATTCTGGTTTATAGCCAAAAGTCATCATATGACTTTCAGGATGGACAACTTGTTTCATTCTTTCTGTTGTAAATGTTAAATAATAGCAAAATTACATATTTTGGGAAGTGATTATATTATTTTGCAATAAAGCAGTAAATATTCCTGTATTTGTATATTCAATAGTATTTTTACATAAAAAGCTATTAAAAATATACCTTAAAAGGAAAAATTCCCAATGGTCAAATTAGATGCTACCGATAAACGATTATTAGAATTGCTTCAAAACAATTCCAATGCTAACGTCAAAGAATTGGCAACACAACTCAATCTTACTAAAACTCCAATTTATGAAAGGGTAAAAAGATACTTAAGAGAAGGTATTATAAAAAAATATGTAGCTGTATTAGATTCAAGTAAGATTGAAAGTTCAATGGTAGTATTCAGCTCTGTGTCGCTTGAGAATCAGAAATTGGAAGGTATAGAAAAGTTTAAAAAAGCAATTGAAAATATACCAGAAGTCGTTGAATGTTATCTTATGGGTGGAGCAAATGATTTTCTTTTAAAGGTGATTGTTAGGGATTTACAAGCCTATCATTTATTTTCATCGGGCAAGTTGGCGGCATTACCTAATGTCTCTCAAATCAAAAGTACTTTTGTTTTAGATGAAGTGAAACGCTCTACTGTAATACCGTTGTTTGACTTGACCTCAGATTGAATTCCATTAAAATGTAAATTTCTGAAGTACAGTCGGACATAGTTCATTCCTTGACGGAAGCGACATCTGGATAAACTAAGGTACATAATACTACCCGTTCCGATAAAAATTGACCAAACTGGACCAAAGTCAGAAAAAATATACCAATGAATCCAATTAGAGTCCGAACAATTGATCCATCGCAAGGCGTAGCGAGGATTTTTTGATCTTAGCACAAAAAAAATTGTCCGAAGTCCATTCTAAAAATAATTATTTCTCATGTAGTTGACATAACTACATGAGAAATAATTCTATAATATGAAGGTAGCTAATAGTTCGAACTTAAATAAAA
>JAESST010000215.1 GCA_016763995.1 Flavobacteriales bacterium
AGTAAAGATACAATTTGATAAAAACTAATTAGTAAAACCGCAGAGTGATTTTGTAATTTCTCTTTTCTACAAAATTCGCTTGCTAATTTTACGGAGTATCAAAGAATAATTTTTTCTTCTTAAACTGCTGATTCACTATGTAATATGTTTAATGTTAGCATTAGTTGTTTTTTATCAGTTCATGAACGCAGAAGTCTCTTTTTTCCTTCCATGCTTTCTGCTTTATAAACTCTTTAACCTCATCGGAAGTTTCAAAACAATTCCCAATATATAGCTTGTCTTTCCTAAGGTAATAAGCTCCTAATACCGTAAAGTTCCATTTATCTTTTTCCTGCCCGTTCGGAGTGAAAATATAGAATTTGTCTCCTTTTACAGTCCATCTTACAATTGGTTTAGACCAATATAATGAATCTGGTAAGTCAAAGTTTAAAGAGTCATTTGTCCAACTAAGAGAATTATCGGAATTAAGGTTGAAACTTAGTAATGGGTCATTAACGGATGAAAGCCAAGTGCCAACTAAGTCATTATTGACATTCATCAGACTAACTTGTTTTTCTGTTTTAGTCTATTGACCTTTTGTTTTTTGAGCATTTAGCCCAAAACAAAAGAAAGTAAACAATATAAAAACTAATAGTTTGTTCAATTAATAATTTTTTTAACTTCTGATTACCAATTATCTTCATGAGTTATCTTTGTGTTAGTAATTGTCTCAATGGCTCTAAGTCCATATTCAAAATACCCACAACCTGACTTTAAAATAGAGTCGTTTTCAAGCTTTACTATTAGTGAATAGTCATTTTCAGAACTATTATAAAACCCCAAATATGCTGTTCTACCAATCTCTATATTTGACAAGTTTAACTCCCCGTATCCATGTTTTAAAGTGACATTCGTAACTCTAAAGTCTGAATCATTTTTGATTATTATTAGAGCAGTCTTTAATGAAATTGTTTCTTGATGCTTCCTAAAGGAATTAATAAATTGAAACCCAGAATACAAAATAATACCAAGTAAAATTCCAAATAAAGTGTTTTTCATTTATTCAATTAATGCTAACAATTGGCTAAACGCAATTGTGTTTATTTATTCTATATCTGTGTTACTCAAAAATAAAGAAAACAATAGCTAAGCTTTTGCGAATGAAAGTTGCTGCAGGGTTTCAAACCCTATGGAACGGGAGTTATTTTTCGGTTTCCAATATTGGAATTATATGCTTTAGTAAAATATCAAAGGGTAATTTCCCTCTCCAATTACCAAAATTACTACCTGTAAAGGCGATTGCTGTATTATAATCTTCTAGTACCATCATATATTGACCACCATTTCCAGATGCAAATAATACTTCTGTTTCGATATTCTCGTATTGTAGTATTTCACGGTACCAAAGATATCCGTATTTAGCACTAGTATATTTTGCGTTTTCTGTTCTGGCGAAACGTGTAAAGGACATTTCAACATCGGTATTGCAGTTCGTGGATTCGTTAATCCATTTCTTACTGACTATCCGTTGGTCTTTCCAATTTCCTTTGTTCAATACCAATTGCGCTATTTTTAACATATCAATTGGTTTTATAAAAAATGAACCAGCGGCATAGCCACTACTATTCGGTGTTATGTGCCATTTGTAATCTGTTATCTCCAGTGGTCCAAATAGCTGCTGTTTGGCAAATTCCATAAGTGTTAAACCGCTTGTTCTAGATATAATGATACCTATAAGTTCAGGTTCAATTGAGGTGTAAGCCCAATTCAATCCAGGTTTATGTCTTTGTGGAATATTTAGAATGTAATTCAGCCAATTGTCTGTTTCCCACATTTCGGATTCACAGTCGGGTCCAATGCCGAAAAAGCCCTCACAAGCTAATCCTGACTTCATTTCCAGAAGATCTTTAACAGTTATTTTACCTCTTGCATCACCTTTCCATTCAGCTATGAATTTTTCTATTTCATCTTCTGCCGTAAATAGCCCTTTATCAATAGCAATTCCTGCAAGCAAGCTCGTAACAGATTTAAAAGAGGAGCGTGTGTCGTGCAGAATATCCTTCCCGAAACCATTGAAGTATTCTTCAAAGAGAATACTGTTGTTTTGCGCAATAATTACTCCATCAATTTTAGGATATTGATCTGAAGCAACTATTGATTTTAACTCGGCTATCCTTTTATTGCTTGTTCGCTGTCCACTACAACTAACACTCAAAAAGAGTAGGACAAATATCAATATATATATCTTTTGCTTATTCATAATTGCAGGTAACGGTTTAGTGATATGCGTCGTGCCTGCGAGGAACGAAGTAGGTCTGATCGTCATATCGCATGTTGTGGCAAGTTATTTATTTACAAATTCAGATATTATCGAGTTTAGAGATTCAATGTCCCTTTTTTTATTCAAATGTCTATCTATATTTTCATCTCCTATGTTTTGGATTTTGTATTCAGGTAATTTTTCTTGGAACATTAGATAAACAAAAGTGTCTACTATTCTTTCCTTTAACCCGTGAGCAAGCTTGTATTTACGAACAATCGAATACTCCATTCCCATATGAGTAATTTCGTGAATTATTGTGTAGGCAGGATTCTTATATTTCATAAATCCTCCTTCTATGTTGGTGAATAGAGTTATAACTCCTTCATCAGGGTCATAACTACCTCCTGTTCCATATAATGTGAAAACAACTTTGTATTTATCAAACATCTTAAATTTCCAATCCCATTGACTTTTCTTAGTATCTATTTCACTAACAAAATCGTTAATTAAGTCAATCTGATTCTCTACTTCTAGTTTCGCTTGTGCATAGTTTTTTTGCTTGAATACTTTGGTTTCAACAAGTGTATAGATTACGGGAAAATCTTCATTTCCAAAAGCCCCATTTTTAGATTTCGTTATCAATGAGTCAATTAAAGAATCCTTTGGTAGTTTAATGGTATATCCTTGTTTTTCAAAAAAAGTAATATCGTTAATTGTTCTCCAAATTGAGGTGGCTTCTTGTTCTACGGTTGGTTGAACTATTTCAATTCGAGATACCCGTGTTTGTGATTTGCAGCTAAAGCTGATTATTGGAAAAGCAACAAGTAATAATTTTATCAATCTCATTTTATTCTTATTTGCCACAACAATTGGTAAAACGCAATTGCGTTTATTTATTCTATATATGTGATACTCAAAAATAATGAAAAACAATAGCTAAGTTTTTGCAAATGTGTGTGTTATTTTGGAAAGCCTTAAGTCCCCTTAATGTGCTTTAACTTGTATTGAAACATGATGCCCATTTGCGTGCTACGTTTTTTGATTTCTTCCGCGTTTTTACCATCAAAATGAAAGTCGATGGTTTCGTGAAAGAGCTGCAACCAGGTTTCAAAATGCTCGGCGTTAATGTCTAGAGGAATGTGTTTTTGAAAAGGGCTCCCAGTATACTTGCGAACGTCGAGCACAATGGTTTCCCAAAAGCCATACATCTTATCCAAATGCGGCTGCCAATTGCCTTGTATTACTTTTTCGAAGACAGGCCCAAGGAGCTCATTGTCTCTTATCTTTCCATAGAACTCGTCTACCATCAATTGAATGTCTTCGCTGTTTAATATGTCCTGCTTCATTTGATAACTATTGTTTTTTCTATTGGTCATACTTCGACAAGCTCAGCACAAGTCGCGATTCACCTAATAACATCTCGTTTTGCTAGTAAGAATGGAGAAGGCTCATTTATTCCTTAAAAGTACGCCCATCTGTCGTTTTTCTTACCCAATAGATACATCTTATCGAAGTCTTTTTTCGTTCATTTGTACTTTCTAAAACAAAACCAATGATTAAAAATATCGTACTCATTTGCAGTATTATGCTTTTCAGTAGCACTGCACTAATTGCACAGGAAATGAATTTTTACAGCTTTACTGTTAAAAATATTTTGGGAGAAGATGTTTCCATGAGCCAGTTTGAAGGTAGAAAAATTTTAGTGGTGAATACTGCCTCTAAATGTGGTTTAACGCCGCAATACGAAGAATTAGAAGACTTGTATCAAGAATTCCAAAGGGAAGATTTTGTGATCATTGGTTTTCCTGCCAATAATTTTGGTTCACAAGAACCTGGTAGCAGCAAAGAGATAGCTGCTTTCTGCCAAGAGAACTATGGCGTAAGCTTCCCAATGATGGCGAAAATTTCTGTAAAAGGAGACGATCAACATGAGTTGTATCAATGGCTAACACAAAAAGCGAAGAATGGAGTAGAGGACTCAGAAGTAACGTGGAACTTTCAGAAATACATGATTAGCGAGGAAGGAAAATATCTAGGCATGATAGCACCAAAAGAGAGCCCTAAGAGTAAAGTGGTTTATGATTTTATTTCAAAGGAAGTACAATGAAATTAGATATTTTAGCCATTGGCGCACATCCTGATGATATTGAATTGAGCTGTGCCGGAACAATTTTAAAAGAAATTGCTGCAGGAAAAAAAGTGGGCGTGTTAGATTTAACACATGGCGAATTGGGAACCCGTGGTTCAGGAGAATTGCGCTTGATAGAAGCCGCCGCTTCCGCTAAAATATTGGGCTTGAGTTGCAGAGAGAATGTTGATTTTGCCGATGGCTTTTTTAAAAACGACGAAGAGCATATTAAAGGCATTGTAAGGATTTTAAGAAAATATCGACCAGAGGTAATCTTGTCCAATGCCCCAACAGATCGTCACCCAGATCACGGAAGAGGATCTAAACTAACTTCTGATGCCTGTTTTTACAGTGGTTTACGAAGAATAGAAACTGAAATGAACGGAGAAACTCAAGAAGCGTGGAGACCTAAAGTAATTTACAACTACATTCAAGACCGCTTTTTAAAACCTGATTTTGTAGTAGATGTAACGCCTTTTGTACCGAAGAAGATGGAATCGATCAAAGCCTTTAAATCTCAGTTTTTCAATCCTGAATCCAACGAGCCTGAATCTCCATTAACCATGAAAAATTTCTTCGATTATGTATCAGGTCGAATGGTAGATATGGGACGTTATATCGGTGCAGATTATGCCGAAGGTTTTTTAGTAGAACGCCCAGCAGGGGTAGAGTCAATCTTGGATCTTTACTAAGTAATTACTAATTAGCAAATCTTGGTCGCTGAGTGAGTTTGTGTGTGTGATACTAACGTACTCGATGTGCAAAATTTGTATCGAAACACATAAAATTTGTAATTGGCTTATTCGTAATTCTCTAATTTTAAAATCGTAATTCCCAGATTTGGAATTCGTAATTATTCATTCGTAATTATCCTTTTCTTCTAACAAGTCGAATCAATCGTTTTAAGAAAACAACATCTTCTTTCCTAAACCAAAAATCACGGAGCTGTAAATCTGTGCTACGAATCATACGGTAGAGTAAGAAAACAAAAATGCTGACAAAGGAACAGCTGGCGGTAATGGCAGCGCCCCACATTCCAAAAGATGGGATGAGCGAAAAGCCTGCAACAACAGTAACCAATAAACCTAAAGAAGAACTGCTTGCATTAACCTTCTGTTGCCCCGTTCCTGAGAAGTAACGACTTAAAATGATTTCTCCTGCTAAAGCTAATACTCCAATTCCCATTAAGGCAATAATTTGAGGAGTATTTCTAAAGTCTTCTTTTAAAACGCTAGCATAAATCGAAGAAGGGATGAGAATCAAAATTAAAATTAAAGGGAGGCTTAAGAGTATAGTAATTTTTAGCAATTTGACCGATAATAAAGCAGCCTGCTTTCGGCTCTTAAGTCTAGAAATTTTAGCATATTGAACAATACCGATGCTCTTACTTGGAAGAAGTACCCCTTCTGATAATTGTACGCCTGGCATAAACGTTCCAACAGCAGAAACGCCTGAATAGTGATTCAAGAGCAAATAGCTTAAACGATAGTTTAAGAGTTGTGTGACGTTGGCTATTTGCAGGTAAAAACCATATTGAATCAATTCTTTAAACAATGAAAAATGGGGGAGGCTAATGTTTTTTTCAAGTTGAGGAATGAGACGAATGAAGCTGACTACAAAAGCAAGTCCATAGCCTAGATAGGTGCTATTGATAAAGGCTTGAACATTGGCTTGATCTAGTAAAAAGTAGAAAACACAGAGGCTTCCCATTTGAACCACTACTTGAAGTAGGGTAATGGAATTAAATTGCTTTATTTTTTGTTTCCCTGCCAAAAGGTTTATATGCGTTCCTACTCCGGATTGTAGTAAGCCTAAAAAGAAAACGTCTTTTGCAAAATCGGATTGTAAATAAGGCACATAGCTCGTTACAAAAAAGAAAAGGCTTGCCGTGATTAGAATCCAAGTATAGGAGCTAATGAGCAGTTCATTCTGTTTCTTTTTTGAGGCAAAATAAATAAGGCTTCCACCGCAAATGAGGTTGCTAATTAAGAGGTAAATAGCAACTTCCAAAACTAGAATGCCAACGATACCTAAGCCTTCACTCCCTAAGAAATTAGAATTCAGCAAAAGCAATACAATGGCTAATGCAGCCAGGGCAATTCGAGTAGAAACGGTATTGATGATGTTGCCGATCAAGAGGATTTACGATTTAGTTTAGCGCTTAATTGAGCTTTGAAATTGTAAATATCAAAAGAATAACGTTTTCCATCCACTAATATTTTGTTGCCAAAAGCACTCAGGGTATGAAGGCCTTTGTTGTATTTGCTGTTGGAGGCTGGTAAAATTTCTTTGGCAAGACTTTCTTTAAAAAGGCTTGGCGTTAGTTGTTCTATACGCTTAATGATAATACTACCCCCATAGGTTTTTGAACAGTTTTGAGTAGGGCGGAAAAGTGCTCCGTCTTTTACAAAAGGAGTTCCACCAGGTCTGGCACTTCGAATGTCGGTTAAGACCGGATTTTGTTCGTGAGGCTTATACGGCCCTTCAACTTTATCAGAATAAAAGATAGATAGCTTTTCTTTTGGAGAAGCCTTTGGAGTACAAAACAACCACCATCTTCCTTCATGTTGGAAGAGTGTAGGGTCAATCCAACTTCCTTGTAAAATTCCTACCTCATTCGTGATTTCTCCATTTTCTAATTCATATAACGACAGTACATTGTTTCGATAATTTTCTGGTAAAATGTATGTTTTTTGCTCGTTTGTAATGGTATACGGATAGGAGAGGTGGGTTCGCTTAGAAATTAATGGCTCAGGAGAATTCTCCTTGCCGACATGGAGTTGTTGAATACTCGCTTTATTTGTTTTATAACTGAAGACCTCCATAGTAATTAGATCCTTTGATAGTGCAAAAGGGTCGGCGTAATACTCGTGTCTAGGGGCTTTTTTGATCCATTGAATGGGCGCTAGTTCTCCTTCAATTACTTCTTTAATGTTTTGATTAACAATTCCGATATTCCATTTCTCAGCCATGAAAAGACTTTCAAAATGAAATTTGATTTTGTTCTTAAACACTTGAACTAAAAATAGAAAAGCCTGCCAATTGCTCGGCGTTTTATAAATTTTTGCTTTTGATTGAATGGGCGAAGTGCTAAGGCTTCCTTGACTTATTATTTGTCGAACAATTGCTGTAGGCCAAGTCTTTGATTCTTCTAAAACATGGTGCAAATTGGCCCTGTAGCTGTGATCAATGGTTTGATAGAAGCCTTCTTTCAAGAGTACTCCTTGGTCTAATTTCTCTCCAATGCCTTGCAGAATAGCGCCTGTTACAGGGTTCTTTTCATAAATCTCCCAAAAACCAGCAGGTCCGCCTCTATATTCTTTGGGGTTTCCATGGTGAAATGACCAAATCCCATATTTCGGAAGCGATAAGATGTCTCC
The DNA here is from genome assembly GCA_016763995.1 of Flavobacteriales bacterium. GTDB lineage: Bacteria > Bacteroidota > Bacteroidia > Flavobacteriales_E > Vicingaceae > NORP294. The sequence goes on from JAESST010000215.1 coordinate 7,751, forward strand.
TTTCAAAATTCCAAAGCCAAAACGTAAAATAAAATCTAGCTGTAAGGGCTTTAAAGTATCGATTGCTTGCTTTGGGAAGTAATTGGAAGAGCCTTTCTTTTCTGCTTGAACAGCGATTCGTTTCGCCTCAGGAAAAAGAGTAGAAATATCAATGACTTCTAAAGGCCCAGAATTTCGAGTAAATCGCTCGATGAACCGATAGCCCAATGAAAGGGGAATGCTTTTATAGCTTTCTTCTCCTTTGTTTTCAATAATTTGAATACAATCTGCTGTTCCAGAATCGATCAAATCTTGAATGGCATCTACTTGCCACTTTTTTAGCAGATTGCCCTCTACCAACACTGCAAAACGAACTTGGGTGCTAGCGTTAAACATGGGATAAGATTTGGGAGTACAAGTGTTTAAATTGAGAACTTATCTTTTCTTCACTGAATTCGTTTCGAGCATACTCCACCATTTTAGAACTGTCAAAAGTCTCTGTTTTATCTAACATTTCATCAATTCCTTTCGTCAGTATTTCTACTGAATTAGGTGGAAGGAGAATCCCTCTTTCTCTGCTCATGTATTCAGGAACTCCACCAACATTTGGCGCCAATACTGGAATTCCGCAAGCAAAAGATTCAATCAATACCACTGATTGTGTTTCATATTGACTGTAAAGTAACATAAAGTCGGATTGTGCTAAAATCTGAGCTACTTCTGGTAAAGCTATTTCTCCGTGAAATTGAAACCTGTCATTGATACTGCTTTTTTCTAGCTGAGAAAGCATCTCTTTTTCATCGGCTCCTGTTCCAATAATATCCACCGTAAAGTCTTCTCGTTTTAGTCCCACTTGGTGTAAGGCCTCTACAATCAAATGTATATTTTTTGGCGTACGGCTAAGGTTCGAAATATGAACGATACGCTTACGAGTTCTTTCTTCTTTTGGGGCAGCTTGAAATAATGCCGTATTCACTACATTCGGAATAAGGTGATAATTGCTCTTTATATGGTGACTTTGCATGGCTTCCTTTAAATAATTAGAAACACAAGTGATTGCTTTCGATTGTTGAGCAATGTATCGGTAAGCCCATTTTCTCAAATTCCCAGAAAAAGCTCCATTCTCTTTGGTGTAGCCTGACCAATGTTCACTAATTAGAAATGGAATTTTAAATTTTTTCTTTAGCTGCAAAGCCAATAAAGCGGAACGTCCATTAATGTGGACATGCGATAAGTCAGGAGTACCCATCTCTTCCACATAGCTTTTATATGCGAACTGTTGTGCTTTATAATAACGGTAAAAGCCGATTGCTTTATTTACTATTCCTAAACTAAAATCAGCCTTCTTGTAAAAAACTCTCCATTCAGGAAAACCGTGTGGAGTCGTTTTTTCTAACCGATAAGCATCTGTAATAGAATCATCAGAATGCACAAAGATTAATCCAATCGTGCATTTCTTAGCAATGGCTTTCGCATGATCTTCGATGAAATTTCCATCGAATTCATCGAACTTGCTAGGATACCATTTAGGTAGAAAAAGTACGTGAAGCTGTTTTGCTGCCAAAAAGTGTGGATTTTAGTCAAAAATAGAAATTAGGATTGACCTAAACTCATAACATTTTTAAAACGACGAACAACAGATAAGATTATTGCTCCTAGCAATATTTTAGTTAAACCTCCAGGTAGAAAAGGAATAATTCCCTTTTTGAAAGCATCCATTGGTTCTAAATAACGGAAAAGCCCTAACCAACCACAAAGTAAGATGATCAAGGTTCCAATCAACATCTGTAAAAAGTAATAAGCAAACTTGCTTTTTTGTGTTTCAGCCAAACGCCCAATCACTAGAATACTCAGGCCAAAACCAATGAAATAACCAAATGTAGGACCGAACAATACTTCTGTTCCAGAACTAAAGTTTGAAAATACTGGAACTCCTAAGGCTCCAATGAGCACATATAGGAAAAGGGCTAGACTTCCCCAACGCCATTTTAATAAATGAGCAATGAGTAAAATGGCTAAGGATTGCCCAGTGATAGGAGCAACGGAAACCGATTCTGGTAAGGAAATGGACAACTGAGCAGAAGCGCCTAATGCGGCAACTGCAATCAATGTACCTAAACTATTCGCTATGAGTTTCTCTGCATTCATCTATTGGTGTGCTAACAAGGTCTAATATTTCGATTCTGATGTCTTCTTTTTCAAACACATCGCTTTGAATGATGTGAACAGGTCTTGTGAAATTGCTAAAAAAGGATTTCTTTAAACAATCTACAATGGTCGACTTTTCCAATAATACTCCATTAGCATATAATCCAATTACTAAATCGACATTCAAGGCAGACTTGGTTTTGTTTTTGAATTTTACACGTACTCCTTTGATGTCTTTTTTCAATGTTTTGTAACGATAAAATACGATGAGTTCTTTTTCCTCCTCACCAATTTTGACTTTTTCAGTATGCATCCCGTCAATTTTCGTTTGAGAAAAGCTAGTTAAGCTGCAAGCAATTAAGCAGAGAAAGAGTAGGTAAGTTCGTGTCATCATTTTTAGTGCGAAGGTAAATTTTTCAAAGTAAAAAATAACGTTCTACCTCGGATGCAATTACAACATCTGGTTTTATTCTTTCTACCGGCTCCATCTCAAATCTGTACCTTAGGTAATAGAGCTCTTTGAAATGAAGTGCTAAGAATTTGACCATGCAATTGGAGTAAGAATCTCCAAACAAAATAGCTCGTTTCGTTAGAGTACTATCTTGATTCACCCAATAGTGAGCTCTTGGCTCTTCTGTTTCTTGCTTCCCATATTGCACATCTCCTTTGTAAAAAATCATTGGAGTAGTTTCGTTTTTGATATCACTAATGCACAGGCCTGTAAGTCTTCCAAGATCGCCTCCTTTTAGTAATAATTCACTTTGTTCAAATTCACTTTCGGGAAGTGGAGTTAAGCCCATAGCTTTTGCTAGCTCTTGATAGGCCGCAAAGCAACCTAAGTCATTCCAATGTGAATCAAATTTTAAATAGTTGATAACACTATCCTTTTGTCTAAAAAGAGCTTCTCGTACATCTAGCAAGTTAATTTTGATCTCGTTTTGCCGTAAATAGCGCATCATTTGATCTATTTTAGAGAGTGTATCTTTTTGAACTAAACGCATGTTAAAGGGTAACTCGTCAAAATAGATGGTCGATTTATTAGGGAAAACAACCATTTGATATTGAATGCCCATCTTGTTAAGCTTGCTTTGTCGTTCTGCTAAGTATTTGGCCTTGCCTTCTAGTTCTCCAGTGGTAAGTAAGTTAACCCTAGCGTAGCTTTTTAAAATGGTATCGTCATTGTCGGTATAAAAAGCCCAATTGTTCTGTCCAATCACTGCCCAATGTGGGTGAGAAGAAGAACGAAAGAAATGGTATTTAAAGCTTGCGTTTAGATTAGTCAACAAGCTTTTGAATCCCAAATTATCTATAAAGTAAGTTTCAAATTCTTCGATAATTGATAGGTTAAAAACCACATCGAAGCTTTCGTTTTTTACTCTGTTTTCACAGTTCTCACCAAAATCAGTTTTGGTGATTAAGCCTACAAAGGGAATCAGCAAGATGATGATAAAGAGGAAGTAGAAGAATTTAACGATTGCTTTCATCTATTAAAATTTAAAATAAATGAATGCTTGATGGTTTGAACTAACCAACTCGCTTAAGGTGTATATAAGAAGAACGAAGTTAAAACTCATTCGTAAAATCATCGCAGCTAATGGAGATGTAATCGTTTCTGAAATTTTTTGTTGTATTCGACTGCTCATAGGGCTTGAGAAAATAAGCCCCACTAATAAGATACAAATGAAAAAGGGATTTAAGTGGATAAGTACAGAATTATCTCCTTGTCCTGTAAATTGAAACAAGCGTTCAAAATAATGGAGAGAATGGTCTAAATTTTCTGTTCTAAAAAACACCCAACTCAATGAAACGAATAAGATAAGATAGGCATGCCTTAAGTAGTTAGGAATATTGATGTTCCAATTTGTGCTATATCTTTCAATAATCAAAAACAACCCGTGTATTAATCCCCACACCACAAAATTCCAAGAAGCACCATGCCATAAGCCTGTTAGGAAAAAGACAGTAATTAAATTCAACATGGTTCTTAGGCCTGATTTTCGATTTCCTCCTAAGGGTATGTATAAATAATCTTTAAACCATGAGGATAAGGAGATGTGCCACTTTCTCCAGAATTCTTTTACACTTTTGGCAGCATAAGGGTAATTGAAATTTTCAGGAATCTTAAAGCCCATCATTCTACCTAAGGCAATGGCCATATCTGAATAAGCAGAAAAATCAAAATAGATTTGAAGGGTATAACATAAAACTCCTAGCCATGCGACAGGGGAGGAGAGTTGTTCGACATCTTGGCTAAAAATTTTATCTGCTACAATGGCGAAGTTGTCAGCTAGGATGACCTTTTTTGCCAAACCTCTAATGAATCGAGTCAAACCTTCTCGCAAGTCATCCGTCTCTACTTTCCGAAATTGAATAAATTCATGGATCTGTTTGTATTTAATGATAGGTCCCGCGATCAATTGAGGGAAATAGGAAATAAAAAGCCCAACTTTTAGTGGGGATCTTTCAGCTTTAACTTCTTGTCGAAAGACATCAATTAAATAAGAAATACTCTGAAAACTGAAAAATGATATTCCTAAAGGAAGAATGATGTTCTCAAAATGAAAGCTGGTTTTACCCAAGAGACCGAAAGAATCTGCAATAAAGAAGGCATACTTGAAGTAAATTAGAATAGAAATGTTTCCAAGAATTCCGATTCCAAGAAAAAGTTTACGTTTTGAATGCGAATTATCACTTAAATCGATCAATAAACCGAAACTATAATTCCATAAAATGGAAGTTAATAAAATTCCAAGGCCTAGTTTTTCTCCATAAAAATAGAAACTAAGGCTAGCAAGCAATAAAAATACATTGCTTATTTTGTTGTTTAATAGCCTGTTAATTAATAAAACTATGGGTAGGAAAAAGAATAAAAAAACGGGAGAATTGAAAAGCATAGTTGAACTTACAGTAGGATCAAAAATGAGCAATACATAAAATGGGAAGGGAA